>JAEYRR010000359.1 GCA_023435505.1 Bacillota bacterium
TCTTAAATCTGGTCAGTGTTGTAAGTGACAAGGAGAAAGAGAAAGAGAACGTATAGGGGGTAGTCTTTTGAAAGATTTTAACTTTGACCAGTTAAGTGATGCCCGATTTGATGTACTTAAAGAGATTGGTAATATAGGTGCTGGTAATGCTACCACGGCATTATCTCAGATGTTAAATGCCAAGATAGATATGAATGTTCCTTTGGTAAAGCTTATTAATATTGGTGAGCTTTCTGATATCGTGGGGGGACCTGAGGCCTTAGTAGTTGGAATTTTATTAACATTAGCAGATGATGTAGATGGTATGATGATGTTTATGTTGGAAAAATCTAGTGCTCATTATCTGGTTAATATTTTAATGGGGAAACAGTTAGATGATTTTTCTGATTTTACAGAAATAGATTTATCAGCTCTCAATGAGATTGGTAATATAATTGCAGGTGCGTATCTCTCAAGTCTATCTACCTTAACTAGTATGTGCATAACAGCCTCAGTTCCATATATGGCAATTGACATGGCAGGTGCAATTTTAAGTGTACCTGCTATAGAGTTTGGAAAACTGGGCGATAAAGCACTATTGATCCAATCACATTTTTGTGAGGATGATACTGAGGTAAATGGTTATTTTATTCTGATACCTACAGAGGAGTCTTATAGTAAGATTTTAAATTCTTTAGGAATGTAGGGAGAAAAGTCAATGGTGAGAGTAGGAATGGCAGATTTAAACATCTGTTTTGCACCAGAAGCAATTACAACATTGGGGCTTGGCTCTTGTGTAGGCGTTGTACTATATGACAGCATCCTAAAAATGGGGGGCATGGTACATATAATGCTTCCTGATAGTACAAAAATTATTCACAATGAAAATAAATATAAATTTGCAGATACAGGGATACAAGCTCTATTAGATCTAATGGTAAAACAAGGTGCTAATAAGAATAATATAACAGCTAAAATAGCTGGTGGTGCCCAGATGTTTGGATTTCAAAGTACAAGTGATTTATTAAGAGTTGGAGAAAAAAACATAGAGGCGACAAAGCTTCAATTGAATAAGTTAAAAATACCCATTTTAGCTGAAGATACTGGAGAAAACTATGGTCGAACGATTGAATTCTACCCTGAAACGGGTCAGTTATTAGTTAAGTCAGTGGGTAAACCATTAAAATATTTATAAAAGAAAGCTTACTTTTTGAAGGAGATAGCGATGGAGGGAAAATATATACCAGCAATTATCACTCTCGTTGCAGGTCTAGTTACTAGCATACTGTGTTTGATAAAAGGAGTAGGGATTATACGAAGCCTGATTACATTGCTGTTAGTTCTAATTATATTTTATATAGTGGGCCGTATTGTAAGGCTAATATTAGTTAACACATTACAAGAGCCGTTTGAGATACCCCCGATAATGGATGAAGAGGAGACAGAGGGGGAAAAGACACAGGAAACTAATGAGGGATAGTATATATGTGTGTAATGAGTGCTTGTGGAGGTTGTTATGAGTGAAGAAGAGAGAAAAAAACTGTGGCTAGAATACTCAAAAAAGAAAACGGCTGAGGTAAGAGAGAGAATTATAATTGAATATGCTAGTCTGGTGAAGATTGTGGCTGGACGTTTAAGTATGTATCTAGGTTATACGGTGGAGTATGATGATTTACTGGGCTATGGTACCTTTGGTTTAATTGATGCTATTGATAAGTTCGATTATCAGAAAGGCGTAAAATTTGAAACCTATGCCAGTCTTCGTATTCGAGGTGCAATTCTGGATCAGATCAGACGTCTGGACTGGATTCCTCGGACACTGCGTCAAAAACAAAAAAAACTGGAACAAGCTTATCATAAAATTGAAGGAGAACAAGGGCGTCTTGCTACAGAAGAAGAGGTAGCAGGTGAACTGAACATAACCCTGGATGAGTTAGAAAATTGGCAAAACCAGACCTTAAGCATGAGTTTAGTCTCCCTAGATGAGTATTTGGAACAGGGTAGTGAAGTACGAATGGAAAGCAGAGGAAGTTCACAGTTTGAGCAACCAGAGAAAGTAGTAGAGAAGCAAGAACTCAAGGTTATGTTAGAGGAGGCTTTAGAGTTTTTAACAGAAAATGAAAGAAAAGTCATTGTATTGTATTATTATGAAGAATTAACGTTAAAAGAAATTAGTCATATTCTTGAAGTGTCAGAGTCAAGGGTTTCACAACTACATACTAAGGCATTGCAGAAGATGAAGGCTCGCTTGGGAGCAAATATTGAACTTCTTAGTGTATTCTAGAATATATAAGCTTGGGAGTGAGTGTCATGGAAAAGTATAATGGTTATTTTCAAATAGTTATGAAAACAGATGGTATATATCTAAAGATTATCCCTCCGATATCTGGAGGAAAGACAATTACTTATGAAGAAGTCGCGCATTATTTACACAAGATTTCCCTAACACAATATGACTCTGTGGCTGTTATGCGTGGGTGTAGAAATGCAGATACCAACACAGAGATAAAATTAAAAGATGGTACTATGGCTCCCATAGGTGAGACATTATTAATATCTGTTGATGATGATGAATTACAAGCTACTGGACGATTTTATCCACCTAGCGAAGGCGGAGCTTTACTAAACAAGGAAAGCATACTTGAAATTCTAAAGATGAACAAGGTTATCGCATGCATTGATTATAAGGCGATAGATGAATTCTTGAAGGAACGACATTATAATACTGATATCATTTTGGCAAAAGGAAATAATGCTGAGCAGGGAAGCAATGGTTATGTGAATTATCATTTTGAAACCAATGTCAATGCTCAGCCTAAGATAAATGAAGATGGTAGCGTGGATTACCATCAACTGGACCTGATTCAGCATGTGAAAGCAGGAGATTTACTAGCTTCCGTTGTGCCGGCAGTTCCAGGAAAAAGTGGAGAATTAGTAACGGGAAAGACTGTATCACCAGGAAAGGTTAGTAATCCCAAATTACAATGTGGAAAGAATATAAAGATCTCAAAAGATGGCATGCAGATGTTTTCTGAAGTATCAGGTCATGTCTATTTGGTGGATAATAAGGTATTTGTATCTAACATTTATGAAGTACTCGGAAATGTAGATTCCTCAACAGGGGATATTCAATACAACGGAGATATTCATGTGAAAGGTAATGTCACCTCCGGATTTAGCTTAAAATCAGAGGGACAAATTATTGTAGATGGAGTTGTGGAAGGTGGACGTCTAGAGGCAGTTGGTCCTATAGTAATTAAAGGTGGTATACAGGGGATGAGTAAAGGCGTCATTATATCAGGTAGTAATGTGACGGCTAAATTCATCGAGAATGCCACAGTAGAATGCGGTGGTAGCGTAGAGTCAGAGGCAATCTTGCACAGTAAGGTAAGTGCTAAGAAGAAAGTGGAAGCGAAAGGGAAAAGAGGTCTGATCGTTGGAGGAGAAATAAAAGCCGGCGAATCAATTATTTTTAAAACAGCTGGTTCTACTATGGGCACCTTTACGCAATTAGAGGTGGGTATTGATCCTGCCATCTTAAATCAGTTTAGGACCATAGAGGCAGACTTGAAAAATAATAGTCAGGAGATTACTCAGTTAAGTCAGGTGGCAAGTACCTATAGACTTAAGATAGAAAAAGGCATACAATTATCTGGAAAGCAGATAGTGGCAATCCGACAAATTACTGCCAGGCTAAAAGAACTGGAAAAGGAAACCCAAGCGAAACTTCTTATAAGGGAAGAACTTGGGGAGCAGGTTTTATTTGCAAATTCAGGTTCTGTTATAGTAAATGACAAGGTGCACCCAGGGGTGAAGATAATAATTTCCAACTGTATCCTTATTATAAAGGCTACAACTCATTATTGTAGATTCTTTAAAGACGGAGAGGATGTTATCTCAAAACCCATGTAACTCTTGAAAGGAGTGGGTAAAGATGTCTGTTAAACCAATTGAACTTATTTCAATGGCGCCTAAATCATGGGAGACATCCAATCAGAATGTAGCTAGACTACAGAAGCAGGAGTATGTACAACAGAGTATAGTAGCTGAACATGGTAAGGATGTTCAACATGATGGGCAGCAAACTGTGAAATCAGCAAAATCAGACCAGCCTGAATATCGTTATGATGCGAAAGATAAAGGTGGAAATAAAGGCTTTTCCCAAGGTGGACAGGGAAAAAAGAAGGAAGACAAAGAGCAAAATGAAAAAACCGATTATATACGCGGTAATAAATTGGATATTTTAATCTAAGGAGTAATTTATGAGTGGATTTGATGTGGTTTTACTGTTAATCGGGGCGGCTTTAGTAATCATTAGTTTCCTGTTAGCAGAAAAACTCTCTGTAGTACAGAATAGTAACGTATATAGTCAGCTAGATACAGACGAATTAAGGGAACATGTGGAAGCGCTTAAGCAGGAAGTGGAAGAGTATTTAGAGAAGGCAAAGGAGACTACCATTGATTCTGTCAATGATTCCCTTTGCCATCTTTCTAATGAGAAAATAATGAGTGTAAATGAATACGGCGAAATGGTTATGGAACGTATTGATAAAACTCATTCTGAGATCGTATTTCTCTATGGAATGCTGACAGATAAAGAAAAAGAAGTAAAAGAAATGTTTGTAAAACCAAACCAGAAGGAAAACCAGCTTAAAGAAATTGTGAATCCTCCTAGGAAGGATACGAAGCAGACCAAAGCTGCGGTAGGAAGCTTATCGGGGTCTCAGGCAGCTAAGGTAGAACAGGCTATGCTGGAATTTAATGAGAGCGATAATCACGAAGTATTTGAAAACAGGCAAAAGCAGATTATTACTTTGTTAAATCAGGGGAAGAAAGTGCCTGAAATTGCAAAGCAGCTGGACATTGGCCAAGGTGAAGTGCAACTTGTAGTTAATTTATTTACAGGAGGTTCACAGTGAAAAAGCCTGACATGATAAAAATAGTCTATTTCCTTCGTGGAATTGGAATTGGCGTTATCGTTACGATTATTATACTAAGTATCCATAGAGCAGGTGAACCTGTAAGCGAACTTAATAAAACCATGACCAAGGAAGAAATAATTAAAAAAGCAAAAGAGTATGGACTAGTAGAACCTATGGATAAAAAGCTTGATGAGATTTTTGCCACTACCAGTCCGACAAATAGCCTACAAAAAGAGGGAACTAAAGATTCCTCTAACTGATCGTAACTCATAGTTCGTTTAAGGAGGCTTATATGAGAAAATATGTAATGTTTGCATAACAGCTGCTTATGCAAAATAAGAAAGATTAAGTTTGCTATAGCGGTTGTTATCCTAGTGGATTAAATATTAGGAGGCAGATATGAGCTATAGAAGAGCTGAGGATGTTTTACCGATAGATGTTATTCGGATCATACAAACCTATATAGATGGTGAGATATTATATATTCCAAGAAAAGAAAATCAAAGAAGAGAATGGGGCCATCAAACGACAGTTCGGCAGGAACTGAGAGAACGTAATCAAAGCATTCTGTTTGATTATCAATCCGGACTTACCAATGTTCAATTGGCAGAAAAGTATTATTTGTCTGAAAAAAGCATCCAACGTATAGTAAGAGAAGAAAAAGTTAATTAATAACCAGAGTCGGCGTAGTTTTCTTATGCCGACTCATATTTTTTTATATTTATTTATTAGGTGGTTTATGGATAATATTCTCCGTTATAATGGTAGGAGTTTAAAAAGGAGGATATGTTTATGACTAGACCTGTTCATTTTGCATAGCAGAGGCTATTGCAAATAAAAGAATAAGAGGAATGTAATAGCACTTTGCAGAGATCCCATTTATATAAGGAGTGCAAATGAGCTATATAAGAAAATATGAATACAAATTATTACCTGATAAGTCATATGAGGTAATTAGAAATTGTCCCGGTTGTGGTAAAAAGACTAATTATATAAACACAGGCTGTTTTCGAGTGAACGCTAATGGAAACTTAGTAGATATATGGTTAATCTACCAGTGTAAGACCTGTAAGCATACATGGAATATGACAATTTACGAGAGAGTAAATAAAAGAGCTGTCTCCAAAATGGAATTTGAAGGTTTTGCCGAGAATTCTAAGAAATTGGCCTTTGCTTATGGAACCAATAGGGATAATTTTGTGCGAAATAGGGCAGAAATCGATTGGAATAGTATTTCTTATACAATTGAAGCAGAAAATGATTGTGTAAGGGAAGGAGTATCAG
>JAEYRR010000376.1 GCA_023435505.1 Bacillota bacterium
GCCAACGTCTACACAAGGGAATTTGGCACCTAGAATTTTTACTACCTTATCTTCCACGAAGGTTGCATCTAAAATGTTGCTTTCTCCAATAAAGTCTGCTACAAAGGCATTCTTTGGCTCATTGTAGATATCCTCTGGCGTTCCTACCTGTTGAATATATCCTTGGTTCATAACAACGATAGTATCGGACATAGTTAGGGCCTCTTCCTGGTCATGAGTAACATAAACAAAGGTAATGCCTAACTCGTTTTTCAAGCGGATTAGTTCATACTGCATATCCTGACGAAGTTTTAAATCCAAGGCACCTAAAGGTTCATCCAAAAGAAGTACCTTAGGTTCATTTACAATGGCCCTTGCAATGGCAATTCTCTGTTGCTGTCCACCACTTAAAGAATCTGGAGTACGATTCTCATAGCCCTGAAGATTTACTAACTTTAAGGCATATTCTATCTTATCTTTTATATATTTATCTGGTTTATTCTTAATCTTTAAGCCAAATGCGATATTCTGCGCAATGGTCATATGTGAAAAAAGAGCATACTTCTGGAATACGGTATTAAGTTGGCGCTCATTAGGAGCAAGTTTAGTAATATCCTTTCCATCAAAGATTACCTTTCCCTTATCCGGAGATTCAAATCCACCAATCAGGCGTAATGTGGTAGTCTTACCACAGCCACTGGGACCAAGTAAAGTCAAAAATTCATTTTCTTTTATATACAGGTTCAGTTCATCTAAAACTACATTGCTTCCGTAGGTCTTTGTAATATTGATTAGATCAATTAATTTCTTTTCCATAACTTATACCATATCCTTTCCTGCGTACTTCCACATTTCTCTCTTAAAAGCTCGGTGGCGTAGATACCCAAAGTATCGTTGCCCCCGTCTTGCCATTGGCCTCTATATGATGCTTTTTGTTCGGAGTAAAGTAAAAAGACTCACCTTTTTTTGCTCTATAACTAGTATTGCCAATTACAATTTTGATACTTCCACTTAATACGTGACCAAATTCCTCTCCTTCATGTGGATTGTCAGGATAAGTCGAACCATCTGGTTCTAGTGTTAGTAGGATCGGTTCCATCATATTCTTCTGAGCATTGGGAATAATCCACTCTATTTTATTAAGAAGGTCACCATCAATCTTTTCGAAATAATCCGTCTTCTTAAAAACCACCTGTTCCGAGGTTGTATTTGAAAAGAATTCTTCCAAATTGGTTCCTAAGCATTGTAGAATATCTACTAAGGTTGCAATAGAGGGTGAAGTTAGATCCCTTTCTAGCTGGGAAATGAAACCTTTAGAAAGCTCACTTCGATCAGCTAACTCTTCCTGCGTAAGACCTTTTTGCGTTCTTAGCTCTTTAATCTTATGCCCGATATGCATAGTATCCTCTCCTTCCTTGTACTTTGCTATGTACAACTCTACTGCACGGACTCGATATACTTTATAATTCAAGTAAAACTAAACTTTCAGTTTAGTTTTACTAAACAAACGGCAAGATTTATTATACACCGAAAAAATCTGATGTCAATAGAAAAGTAAAAGACTTCTAAATAATCGAATAAAGGCAGTCACTAATGTGACTGCCTTTAATTATGAAATCTTATTTTGTCTTTTTATACACGATATTGCTGAAACTTCCGTATACAGTTTTCCCATTCACTACACGATATGCCCTTACCTTATAGTAATAAGTTTTATTTCGTTTTAAACTTCTGTTAGTATAACTCCTATACTGAGTAGTAGCTACTCTCTTATAAGTTCCATATTTAGAAGTAGAACGATAGATTTGATAGCCCTTGGCTCCAGATACCTTGTTATAGGTTAAGGTAAGCCTTCCTGCTCCTGGAGTAATCCTAGTAACTACAGCCTTATATAAAGATGGCTTTCTTGTTACATAGCTTGAGGATGCCGACTTATAATACTTACCTGATATCTTCCGAACCGCCACTACCTTGTAATAATAGGTAGTTCCGGTATTTAAATAACTGTTCTTATAATACGTTCTGGTTGTGGTAGCTATTTTCTTATATCCACCACTTGGTTTAAGGGAACGATACACATAATATAACGTTGCATCACTGGTCTTTTTCCAAGACAAAGATACACTATTATAAGTTGAACTAGTAACCTTAAATGAGGTAACCTTGTTTAAGACTGGTTTAACGCTAACAATAGGTTCTGAGGAATAATAGGTTCCTAAGGCATCTACATACTTGGCAGCCACTTTAAAGTAATAGGTTTGATGAGGATTAAGTCCTGTTGTTTTATAGGTATTGGACGTAATATCGGCTAAGGTTTTATAACTACCGTTCTTACTGGTGGAGTATTTCACAACATATCCTGTCGCACCTTTTACCTTATTCCAGGTCAATTTTACGGTATTGTAATTTAGGCTGGTGGCCTTTAAGTTAGTTACATAAGCAACAACATGTTTATAGCTAACCTTGGCGGAAGATACTGTCTTTGTATCTGTTCCGTCTTGAACTGTTGCAACAACCTGATAATAATAGGTCTGTCCAAATACAACACTGCTATCGATAAAGGAATTGGTCATAGAATCTGTTGTCTTAATGGTAGAATATTGGCCATTTATGCTAGTACTTCTTAAAATACTATAGCTACTTGCTCCCAGTATCAGATCCCAGCTAAGCCTTGCTGAGCTAAGGTTATAATTGGTAACCTTTAAAACAGGCTTGCCCAATGTAGTACGGACAATTTTTATAGTTTTGTCGGATAGCTTAGTACTGTCATTAATGTCTGGATTCATTATTAGTAAAGAATCCTTGGTAATATTGTTTTTACTGACTACCGTATCAAGAGTATCAGTTCCATTTGCTATATAGGTAACTGCTGCTGTCTTCATGTCAATGTGGGTAAAGCCAGTCACCGATTCCTTAATATCAAATTCATAGTTGTGGTCTACTGTATTATCCTTTATCCCATCCAGTTTCACGCTACTGCTATATTGCCACATTCTTGTGTAAGGATAATGATCTGCTGATGAATTAAAATGGTAGTAATCATTAATAATAGCACCACCTTTGGCATAATGAGCAATCCAAAGATCATACTTAATCGCACTGATATCAAGATAATTTTTACTATAGTTACATCCACTGTATACCATTGGTGTATAACCAGCTGCTTTAATTGTTTGACAAAAAGCATTTATAATCTTGGTGTTTGTACTCTTAGATAGCTTTGACTGTACAGCATCTTCTATATCAAAAGCAACTGGGTAGGTAATCTTATACCCTTTGATTAGCGATAAAACATAATTTGCTTCTTTTTTTGCCTGTTCCACAGTCGTTGCCTTACTGTAATGATAGACTCCTACAGGAATATTATTTGCAATCGCATTTTTGATATTATATGTATACCGTTCATCTTTATTAAGTATTAACTTATTGTTTGATATCGTAGAATAACTAGATCGAATAATCGCATATTGAATTCCTGTAGCTTTTACCTTGGACCAATCAATACTATACTGCCATTTTGATACGTCAATACCTATCCTGTTTGCGTTACTCATTACTTCATCAGAACTTAAAAATTCTGATTGGTTTCCACCGTTGTTTTGATAAGCCATGACCTTAAAACGGTACACTTTATCCCTAGTCAGGTTGTCAAATACCACAGCGGTATTGTTCACAGACGCAGCATGCTGATAGCTTCGTCCATCGTCTATGGAGGCATAGACATTATACCCATCTGCACCATTAACTGCTTTCCATGTTAATTTAATCGTATCGATTGCTGGATGCTTTACAGCTACAGGTAGCGTTGTTTCCGCACTAACCTTTACATGAAATATCCCAATTATTCCGGATAACATGATTACTGATAATAGAAGTATTCCCAGTAGTGTTCTCTTTTTCATTGTCATATCGTCGTCCTCTCTAATCTACAGAATCTACTCTGATACTTAGTTTTAATAGTATTCTGTCTGTCATATTAATAAAGAATTATGTCAATATAATGGCCAAATAGTTCCTGAAACAAAGTAAAGTCATATGCTATCAAATTAGTTTCCATTTGATACAGCACATGACTTATTCATTACTTATCTAATTTTTTCTGGAAATCCAACTTTTTTTTGCACCTTACGTAATGTTTTCTGCGCAAAATAATTTGCCTTTTCAGCATTTGCTTTGATAATACCATCAATATATGCCTTGTCCTTAGTTAAAGCTGCATGCTTTTCCTGTAAAGGACGTAGAAGATCAACTACTGATTCACCAACAGCCAGTTTGAAATCGCCATACCCTTTTGAGTCAAATTCTCTCTCTATCTCTTCCTTGGTCTTACCGGTAGCAGCCCCATAGATATCCATTAGGTTACTTACTCCTGGCTTATCAGCGGAGTAACGGACTTCATTACCAGAATCAGTAACAGCACGTTTAAATTTACGAATAATGGTATCCGGATCATCCATCAGATAGATACTTGCATTAGGATTCTCATCCGACTTACTCATCTTCTTTAATGGGTCTTGAAGACTCATAACCTTTGCCCCAACCTTACCGATATAAGGTTCAGGGATAGTAAATACATCCCCATAGATATTATTGAAGCGTTCAGCAATGTCTCTAGTCAACTCCAGATGCTGCTTTTGGTCAACACCTACAGGAACCACATCTGCCTGATATAACAAAATATCTGCTGCCATCAGAACAGGATACGTATACAGACCGGAATTGATATTATCTGCATGCTTTGCTGCTTTATCCTTGAACTGTGTCATACGGTTTAATTCACCCATATAGGTAAAACAGTTTAAAATCCAGCTTAATTCTGCATGACCAGATACGTGGGACTGATAATAGATGCAATTCTTCTCTGGATCAAGCCCGGCTGCAATATATAAAGTAAGCAGTTCTCTGGCACGTTTTCTAAGTTCTGCAGGATCCTGACGCACCGTAATAGAATGCATATCTACTACACTATAAAAGCACTGGTAATCATCACATAATGTAACCCAATTTTTAAGGGCTCCCAGATAATTTCCAAGTGTAAGATTTCCCGTTGCTTGCATGCCGCTAAATAAGGTCTTTTTACCGTCTAGCATAATTTACACTTCCTTTTCATCTCTTCTGCTAATCATACTGCGTGCATGAACTATGCACACCGCGTGTCCCAAATATGCACACCTCATGACTTCGTCATTCGGTGATGGACGCTCGCCAAAAACTCTTATGCTAGTTTAACATAGGAGTTTTTGTTTGTAAACTATAACAATCCAGTACTGAAATAACGTTCCATACGATCTGCAAGTATGGTTGCTATTACCTTATCCTTGCCATATTTTTCGGAAATAAACTTAGCCGCCCATACATTGGCTCCTGAAGAGGTCCCGCACAAAAGTCCCTGGACTCTAGCTAACTCTCTTGTAGTCTCAATGGCATCTTCATCAGTAACCTCAACGAAATCATCAATTACAGAGGTATCTAGTACTTCTGGAATAAAACCATCTCCGATGCCCTGAATGCTGTGAAGCCCAGGTTCATGCCCTAATAGGGCCGATACATTTTTAGGCTCTACTGCTATAATCTTTAAGTCCGGATTCATTTCTTTAAGATATTTACCGACTCCCTGTAAGGTACCTCCACTTCCAAGGCCGGATACAAAGATATCAACCTTACCGCCTAACTGCTCATACAACTCTCTGGCAGTGGTTTTATAATGAATATCCGGATTATTCGGATTCTCGAACTGTTGTGGCATATAGTAAGTATCAGAACTAGCTACCAGGCGTTTTGCCTCATCTACGGCTCCCCCAATGCTAAGCTCCTTAGGGGTAAGGCGTAATTCAGCACCTAACGCTGTAATAATCTTCTTTCGTTCCTCACTCATATTCTCTGGCATAACAATAATAACATGATAGCCTTTTCGCACGCCTACAAGGGCAAGACCTATTCCGGTATTCCCACTGGTTGGCTCCACGATTGTCATTCCTGGTCTAAGAATCCCTTTACGTTCTGCTTCTTCCACCATATTTTTTGCAACTCTGTCTTTGATACTTCCACCAGGGTTTTAAAACTCTGCCTTGGCATATATGTTGAGTCCTGTAGTAGACTTTAGGCTTACTAAAGGGGTATTACCGATCAAATCCAGAATATTCTCTGTGACCATACTAGCTCCTCCTATATGTAACAATAATCAATAGTTCTATTGTATCATATTAATAAGGTTTCGCAAGTACTACACAGTAAAAGTAAGGCACAAAAATATAAACCGACCACCAATTGGTGGTCGGTTTAATAGTAGAAACTCTTCGTTTAAGCAGTCTGCTCAAATTGAGAATTATATAGGTTAGCGTAAAATCCGCCTTTTTTCATAAGCTCTTCATGGTTGCCCTGTTCAATAATATCACCATTATTCATAACTAATATCATATCTGCATTCTTAATGGTAGAAAGACGGTGAGCGATGATAAAGCTGGTGCGTCCTTTCATCAGGTTATCCATGGCTTTCTGGATTCTTTCCTCTGTACGGGTATCTACCGAACTGGTTGCCTCATCCAGAATCAGTATCTTATCATCGGCAAGTATGGCACGGGCAATGGTCAATAGCTGCTTCTGCCCCTGTGAGACATTGCTTGCCTCTTCATTTAATTCCATCTGGTATCCACCAGGAAGGGTTTTGATGAAATGATGAGCATGTGCAGCCTTAGCTGCTTCAATTACCTCTTCATCCGTAGCATCCAGTCTACCGTAGCGGATATTTTCCATAATGCTACCTTTGAATAACCAGGTATCCTGTAGAACCATACCAAACATCTTTCTTAATTCACTTCGATTAAAGTCTTTGACATTATGGCCATCCACAAGAATTGCCCCATCTGTAACATCATAAAAACGCATCAGTAATTTTACCATTGTAGTTTTACCAGCACCGGTAGGTCCAACAATGGCAACCTTCTGACCCTGAGACACCTCACAGCTAAAATCATTGATAATGGTCTTCTCCGGATTGTAGCCAAATTTAACATGCTGAAAGCTTACATTACCCTCAAGGCCTTTAATTCTGACAGGATTCTCTACCTTAACGTCTTCTTCCTCTTCCTCTAAGAATTCAAAGACACGCTCTGCTGCAGCCAGTGTAGACTGGAACATATTACTTACCTGTGCAATCTGACTGATTGGTTGAGTAAAGCTCTTCACATATTGAATAAAGGCTTGAATATCACCAAGCTGTATCGTTCCATTAATCATAAGCACTGCACCTATTACGGCTACTGCAACATAACCCAGGTTACCTACAAAGCTCATTATTGGCATCATAGTTCCGGATAAGAACTGTGACTTCCAAGCTGATCCATACAGATCCTTATTTACCTGATTAAAGTCCTCTAGTACCTTCTCTTCTCCATTAAATAACTTAACGACATTGTGTCCCCCAAAGACTTCCTCCACCTGGCCATTCACATGACCAAGGTTCGCCTGTTGGTCTACGAAATGCTTCTGTGATTTTTTCATGATGATTCCCATTAATAACATGGAAATAGGAAGAATCAAAATGGTTATCAAAGTAAGCAGTGGTGATATCGTCAACATCATAATAGCAATACCAATCAAGGTACAGATGGCTGTTACTATTTGTGTCAGAGACTGGTTCAAGCTGGTTCCCAAGGTATCTACATCATTCGTAAATCTAGAAAGTACTTCTCCATGGGTCATCTTATCAAAATACTTCATTGGCAGACGACTGATTTTCTCAGACATCTCTTTTCTCATGCGGAAGCTAATTTTTTGAGTTACACCGGTAACAATCCATCCTTGGATAAAAGCAAAGATTGCACTGGTGATATAGAGAGCGATCAGAATTATGACAATATTTCCGATATAGCCAAAATCGATGCCTTCGCCACCACCTAATTTTCTAGCGAATCCTTTAAAGATCTCTGTTGTTGCCTTACCTAAAATCTTAGGTCCGATAACAGTAAACACTGTGCTTCCTACAGCAAATAGAAAGACAAAGAAGAATCCTATCTTATAAGCACCGATATAATTCATCAGTTTCTTCAGTGTACCTTTTACATCCTTGGCTTTCTCTCCAGGAGCCATTCCTCTCATTGGACCATGGCCTATACCATGCTTTTTAGGTTTAAATTCTCTTTGTTTATTACTCATGGTCAGCCACCTCCTTTGCATGAGCGGAATCCTCAAGGTCTTTATCAATCTCTTTCTGAGATAACTGAGATAAAGCAATCTGGCGATATACCTCACAATTTTCTAATAATTCTTTATGGGTACCTTTACCTGCAATACGTCCATCATCTAATACAATAATCTGTTCTGCATGAAGAATCGTACTGACACGCTGAGCTACAATAATTACGGTACTGTTTCCGATCTCCTTCTTTAAAGCTCTACGAAGAGTGACATCAGTCTTATAGTCCAAAGCAGAGAAGCTGTCATCAAAGATATAGATCTTCGGTTCCTTGGCAATGGCTCTTGCAATAGAAAGACGTTGCTTTTGACCACCGGATACATTGGTACCTCCTTGGGAAATCTCACTTTGAAAACCTTCTTCCTTGGCTTCTATAAAATCAGTAGCCTGAGCAATCCTTGCAGCTTTATCAAGTATTTCCTGGGACGCATCCTGTTTACCATAACGTAGATTACTGTCAATGGTACCGGAGAATAAAACACCCTTTTGAGGGACAAATCCGATTATTTCACGCAAATCATGCTGGGTTATATCACGGATATCCATACCATCAATGGTGATGGAACCATCTGTTACATCATATAGTCTTGGAATCAGATGAACTAATGTTGATTTACCGCAACCGGTACTTCCAATAATCGCTGTGGTCTTTCCAGGCTCAGCCGTAAAATCAATATCAAATAAAGCTTCCTCATCTGCATTAGGATATGTGAAATTAACATGGTTGAATTTAAGATATCCTTTGACCTCTTCAAGTTTTTTAGGCTCATCAGTGTCCAGTATCACATTCTTTACTTCAAGCACTTCATCTATTCTCTTTATAGCAACAACGGCTCTTGGTAAGAAGATTGAAATCATAGTCAACATTAAGAAGGACATAACAATCATAATTGCATACTGCATAAAGGCAAAGATATCGCCAGTTTGCATAACGCCTGACTCTACACCCTTAGCACCAAACCATGTAATCAGCAAACTAACTGCATACATAACAAGAGACATAAGTGGGAACATGAATGTCATGACTCTGTTGGTAAACAAGGTATTTCTCGTAAGTGCACGATTAGCCTCATCAAAACGTTTTTCTTCATGACGCTCTGCAGAAAATGCACGTATTACAGGTAAACCGGTAAGAATCTCTCTAGTTACTAGGTTCATACGATCCACTAATTTCTGCATCAAATTAAATTTAGGCATCGCCACAGCAAATAATACACCTACAATTACTAAAACAATTCCAACACCTAGAGCTATAATCCATGACATATGGGTATTGGTATTGATTACCTTGATGACACCACCGATCCCAAGAACAGGAGCATATAGAACCATCCTAAGCAAGAGAACAGTCATAATCTGCACCTGTTGCACGTCATTGGTACAACGGGTAATCAAAGAAGCTGTGGAGAAATTATCTGTCTCCTGGTTTGAAAAACTAACCACCTTCTTAAACATCTGGCCCCTTAGATTGAAGCTTAATCCTGCACCGATTCTGGATGCTATTAACGTAACCATCAGTGCAATTGCCATAGCAAGTAAAGATACACCAAGCATCTTTAAGGCTGCTATAATTAGATAATGCAGCTGTATACCATCTACATCCATCCCGGCACGTTCATAAATAGTAGCTTCGTAATTAGTAACCATCGTATCTAAACTATCATCCATCTTGGATACTACATCCAAAACTTTTGCCGTTGCCTGTGCTCTTACTTCCTCTGGAAGCATAGTAAGAATCTCAAAGAAGTTTTTATCTTTTACAGCTGCCTGATTCTCTTGTGGCATCTGTTGTAGCATATATGTTTTTGCCATATCGGCCATTGTATATTTGTTGCCATTCTCATCTTCCTGAGAAGCAGTATAGAAGTAAATAGCTGCCATCGGCTTACTCATGACCTGACCTAATTTATCTATATCCGCATTTTTTTTACGAATGTACAAGGATTCTTTCTTGATTCCCTTGTAATCCTCAGCAATTTTCTCCACCTCTTGCTTAGTTAAAGTGGTAATATCTTTATACTCATAGTTACTTAACACATATTCCTGATCCTTTTTATCTAGGAATAGTAGAATCTGATTCATATCAGACTCCAACGCTGCCTCGGGAGTAACTTCTGTAATTCCTTTTTGGGCAATTCCGATATTAATGATATCTGAAGTATACGCTGGAAGTGATAAATCACACCATGCCTGTATAATCAGCAATGCAACAATACCCATAATTGCCAAATTAAAGGGTTTTAAATGTTTTAAAAATTTACCCATGTTCTCCTCCTATCTGTCTTGCTAATCTAGTTTTTTTGCGTTAGTACCTTCTTCGGTTCCCTTTTTCTTGGGTAAATTTGTTACGACCTCATACAGCCGATCCATCAGTCTCAGTAATTCGGCAGTATCCTCAGGTCCTAATCCATATAAAATCTGATTCATACACATATTGATGTTCTGTGCTATTTCCTGATTCACTTTTTCCGCTGTTTCTGTTAACGTGACATATACTGTTCTTCGATCCTCATTGGAAGGAATACGCATAATACAACATTTCTCCTCTAAGGTCCTTAAGATTCGTGAAGTGGCAGGCTTGGAATGTAGCAACAGTTTACTTAATCTAGAAATAGGGACTCCTGGTAAATCTATCCCTGACCGGTTCTGTTTCTCCAATTCAGCTTGAATGACACCTAACATCTTAAACTCACTTTGTGGACACATGGTCACATCTGACACCTGATGACGTACCAGTTTATTAAGACGAAACAGTTTTTCCATAAACAGTTGTGTTTCCTCTGATTGAATCATTAGTTCCTCCCCCTCTTACTTATTTAGTAGTAATATGTCATTTTAATTAACACTGTTAACTATTAACCTAGTTAACAGTATTTCATTATATTCCTTATGGGAATAAAGTCAACTCCTATTCATATTATTTATACTTTTTTAATCATTCATACATTTACAAATTATAACTTACTGCCTATCTTGTTCTAGAAAAATAATGTGTTATAATGAGAAATATCCTAAAAAAAGAAAGGAAGAATACTATGAAGCAGATTGCTAGCTTTACTATAGACCATATGCACTTACTACCTGGTATTTATGTGTCCAGAAAGGATAAAGTAGGGGAAAGTACGATAACTACTTTTGATTTGCGTATGACAAGACCAAATTATGAACCTGTTATGAATACTGCAGAGATGCATGCCATTGAACATCTGGCTGCTACATTTCTACGGAACCATAAGGATTTTGGCAATAAGATTATCTATTTTGGACCAATGGGATGTCGGACAGGCTTCTACCTGCTTTTGGCCGGAGACCATGAATCTAAAGACATCGTACCTCTTATTATAGAATTATTTGAATTTATAAAAGACTTTCATGATGAGGTTCCGGGCGCTTCCAAGGAAGGCTGTGGGAATTACCTAGATATGAATCTTCCAATGGCTAATTATCTTGCTAAGAGATATCTGAATAATATCTTATACAAGATTGATAACGAGCATCTGGTTTATCCAGAGTAAAATTTATCCTAGTAATAGTAAATAGGTGTCAAAGACATAGACAAGCATGATAGGCTGTCTGAATGCCTTTGACACCTTCTTTTATTTTTTTTTCTGATTAATCATCTGCATCATCATTTGCACTTTTTGCTGTTCCTCTGGAGACAATTTGGCAGTAATGCGTTTTATAAGTAGATTAGACTCCTCTTGAGTAAAGCTAAGCCCTTGCTTGCTCAACTGATTATTGGCATTCATAAGTGAGCTGAACCCTTGCGACATACTTTTTCCTTCTACCTCATTCAGTAATTTTACAAGAACCATCCTTTTTCTTGGATCCATCTTTTTCACAATTGGATCTTCTAACCAGCTATTATCCATAGGCACCCCTTTCTTCTACACAGTTTGTGTCGAACTATTTTCCTGGCTTGCAGAATGATTACCATCCATTGACATGGTATTCATCACCATATTAAGCATTTCAAATGTGGATCTCTGCTCAGGACTTAACTGAGACATAAGAAAATCCATGAACCCATTCCGGTTATCTCCACCGTTTCTTTTATTCTTATCCATCTCAGCTGCTTGTAGGATATTCTGATTATAGGATTGATAAGCATTAAATATCTTCCTGGCTCTCATAAAGTTAAGCATATTATCCACCATTTCCACTTCGCCCGGAAGACAAGCACCCCTTATACTGGTCAGCAGTACCTCAGGATCCTTAGGCTCACTGTTAATGTCCATGGCTAGTAGTTCCCCAGGATTACTCATTTCCTCGACCGTACTCATCAAATCATTCGCCTTTAGTATTACATTCATACCACTTTGTACCTGTGGTGAAACATGTGGTAGGGCTGCCTTAAAAATATTAATTGTATGTTCGTCTACAAATTGATTGCGTCTCATTGTATCACCCACTTTTCATTTATACATTTATATTCAATGATAGATGAAATATTCAATATACTATGGAGGAAAAAGTGTGTTATACTAATTTGGTATTTTATAACTATTACATAAGGAGATGTCTATGAATCCAAAGAAGAAAGCCCTTCGTGCTGCTTTTCCCCATACCATACCGGTTTTGACTGGTTTTAGCATCCTAGGCTTAGCA
>JAEYRR010000383.1 GCA_023435505.1 Bacillota bacterium
TTTTATATACTGCATACAGAAGGCTTTTATTTTATTAAAGATTATTATAATATTATTTTTAATAAAATAAAGGTTGACTTTAATATTATTAAAGAGTATATTAATTATCATAAGGAGGCTATATATGGAAAAAGGAATAACCCCAGATTGGTTGGTGAATTTAGAGGAAGAGGATGTGACCTTCATTAAGAATTTTGTGTTATCTTCTGGTTCTTTAAAGGAGATTGCAAAGCTGTATGATGTCACATATCCTACAGTCAGACTCAAGTTAGATAGAATCATACAAAAGATTCAGATTGGTGAAGAGAATGTGAATGAACCATACATCGCATTTATAAAACGATTGGCAATAAATGATAAGATAAATTATGAAACAGCAAAGCTATTAATCAATGAATATAAAAAAATAAAGGAGAAATAAAATATGTTTGCAAATATGTCCTCAGTATTTTTGGTATTACTTTTTGTTCCCATTATATTGTTTGCCCTAGAGATCATCGCTTATAAGATAAATAAAGTGGCGGCACTGATTATTCCGTTATTCATTGTATTTTCATCTATTCTTTTTTCTTTCTATGCATTAATTACAGCAGCCATAATGTATGGAATATTCTTTATTATGAATTATGTAGAAAAGCAAAACAAAGAACGTAAAGCCGAGATGGAGAAGATGAACATCAAAGATTTGTAAGTATAAAAGCCCCTTAAAAAGGGGCTTTCTCTATTTTTCATATTCCAACAATACCGGTTGTAACTGTATCCCTTCTAACGCCAGTGCAACAGTAGCAGGGATTAGATCCATATGGGCAATCAAGGAATTAGGTTTCTTAATACAATCATCCTGACCAAATGGCACAACAAAGAAATTTTTGATATTCAGCAGTGAACCAATATTTTTCATGTTCATCCCTAAGCCGTCATTGGTGGCAAAGGCCAATACCAAAGGCTTATTATTGCGTATGTGTGCCTTGGCGGCCATGAGTACAGGGGAATCTGTAATACCATTGGCCAATTTTGCAGCTGTGTTGCCTGTGCATGGAGCAATCAGTAATATATCCAGATAGGCTTTAGGCCCGATAGGCTCTGCCTCTGGGATTGTTTTAATAGGTTCGTTACCGGTGATCTCTTTTGCGCGTTTCATAAAGTCAGCTGCCTTTCCGAATCTAGTATCAAAGGTCTGGGCAGATTTTGAAAAAATAGGATAGACTGTAGCTCCTTCCTTTACTAACAATTCCATTTGTTCAAATACAGCTTTATAAGTGCAAAAAGAACCAGTCAACGCAAATCCAATAGTGGTCCCTTCTAGTTGCATTCTTTCACATCCTCTATTTCTTACAATCATTTAATATAGCGTCAAGTTGTATTTTGGCAGAGGATTTTGGAGACATAGTGCCAGGAAGACCAAGATACAGTCCAGCATTATAGCAGTGGTCACCAGCATAATTATAATCCACGCCACCAGGACTTGAAGCAATATCAATGATGGCAGTATCCTTTTTTATCTTAATCAGCATATTCTTACCCAACACCATCGCGGGAATGGTATTAAAGATATAATCAAATTCTGATACATAGTCTTTTAGATCATCTAATAAAAATCCATTGTAGCCATAAGCTAACGCCATGGATAATACATCATAATTTCTTACTGAGACAGATACATTGGCATCAAGTGCAGCTAGCTTTTTTGCTAATATCTGACCACATCTACCAAATCCAAGTATTAAAACCTTGCTTCCCTGAAGATTTATCATGCTGTTACGGATAGCCTCGCAGATAGCACCTTCTGCTGTAGCAATACTGTTTAGCATGGAAACATGTTCCCAATCCATAATATCTATCATTTTTAATCCCTTTTTCTTTGCTGCTTCCAAAACGTATTTTGGTATCGCCCCTGCATATATGGTCTGTTCAGGTGAACAGAAGGAGAGAAAATCTTCTACCAGAATTCCAAGGGTAGAAGAGGAAGTAATATATAGCTTATCCTTACAGAATGGGGTAGGCCCAATTACATATTTGGAATTTTCTAGGGCCTCTTTTAAGGAAGAGGTGGCTGTAATTGTCTCATTCATAAAGCATGGTAGATATTTGCCTGGGAGATTACAGGGACTTAAACCATAATAACAGACCTTGACATTTTCAAGTGTCAGTAGGTCTGCTAGAAATAATTGCCTATTATCTCCGCCAATGACAGCAAAATCAAATGAAAATGACATATGGCACCTCCTTTCTATACTATATGAAAAGAAATGAGAGAAGTTACAATAGAAGGAGGAAAATACTATTTACGGCAAATCTACTAGATATTGTGCTGTTGACACATAATTGTCACAAAAAAAAACTAAAAACCCCTTTATCTTTACGCTTTTTCGTTCGATATAATATAAGAAATTAAAACAAAATGTATAATTCGTACTATAGTATTACAATAGATATAGGAGGTTTTTATATGAAGAGTCTTATAAGGAGAAGATGGAAGCTGTTGGGTACCCTGTGTATAGCAATCGCTATATGCACAGCTTTCTTTGTTCGCAATATAGTAATGGCTGAAACGGAAGGCTTTTATATATATTATAAAAATTCTGCTGATAACAATAATAAGGTACCAATTACAGAATATGCAATTGAAAAATCCACTATGGTTATTCATTTAACTAGTGATACAGAAGGTTTTTTTGATAGCGATGAGATAACATGGCATGTAGAGGATCCTTCTATTTTGACCATTTCACAGACACCGGGAACTCGGACTTCAGCTACCATTAATTGTGTGAAGCCAGGTACCTCTAAGGTTTGGGCTGAAATAAAACGGCCAGTCAATGATACATACCAGATATTTTCAGCAGAGTGTATATTCACGGTTGTTCTTGCCATTAACGATTATACCAATATAAGAGAGAATCTAGGACATATTATTCACTTGTTTGATGAGGACAAAGAAGACTGTGGTAGCTTGGTGATTGACGTAGGTGAAGAATTTAACCTTGGATTAAAGATAGGTCAGGCACAGGCAGAGGAGCTTAGTTGGGCTTCTTTAAATAAAGGGATTGCACAAATAGATAACTCGGGTAAAGTAATTGGCGTACAACCGGGTATTGCAAAAATCATAGCCCAGACCTACGATTTAGAACATCAGAATACGAAGCTACAAGAAGATTATATATATGTTGTTGTAAAGCCAAAATTTAAAGATGCAAATGGAAATACCAATAGTACAGTAAATCTATCGAATCCAGAAGTTTTACATACAAATATCGCGGATTATATTTCAACAGACGAGGAGATAGTAACAAGGAATGCATCTGAATTTGCATGGACAGTTAAGAATACGGATACTAATGAAGTTCTGGTCAACACATATACGGGTAAGACCTCTCCATTGGTGTCGATTACTCCAAGTACGGTAGATGGGTCGGTGGCCGTTGATTTCAAATCCGGTAACTATACGGTAGAGGTGTATCCTATTTATTTAAAAGATCCTAAAATAAATGTAATGGCATCGGAAAACTATGCCACTAGTAAGGCTAAAATTACAGAATATGTAGACATTAAAATATTAACAGATTTGGATTATGTGCAGGTAAACGATGTCTGGGATTTGTATAAGATCAGCAACATTTTTAATATCGCAGAAGATTTTGATATTAACGTCACAAATTGTGAGTACTCAAAAATGAAAGGAACGATTACTTTTGACAGACAGGGCGTCGCCATGATTCAGTTTAAGAAAAAGTATGGTTCTAAGCTTCCATTGGATAGCGATTTCTCAAATGGCGTGTTAACGTTTTATATTAATGTAAAACCTTATACTGCTCAAAACATGGAAGTTCGTATCAAAAAAGGTAATACATCAAGAGTATCCATAAGTGATTACGGCTATGATACCAGTCAGTATGGCATCGCTTATGAGTATAAATTTCAATCAAACAATTTGAAAATAGCAAATGTCTACTCCAATACCCCTAAGAGTGCTGATATTAGCGGAGTTTTAGAAGGAAAAACAACAGTAGACTGTGTGATTACTTATAGTAATGGTATTCTCAGAAAACTAACCTGGGATGTGATTGTTTGGAAGAAAATTAAAGCGACATTAGATATCACTGAAAAAGAGATTATGATTGACCAGCAGATTTCAATTAATGCCACATATTCTGCAGATGCAAATCCTGATAGTGATATCCGTGTGAAATGGGTAAATATCTCTACTGACCCGAAAAATTCTCCGATTCAGATTGTCAACAACGAAGACTCAAATTATAAAGCAGTTAGTATTCTTGGTATACGTGAAGGACGGGCAACGATTGCCTTAATGGATCTTAATGATACAGAAGATGCTACTCCTTTGGCAGTTTGTAACATAATTGTTGTTAAGAGTACAACCATTGCCTTTGGTAAGACAGACTATGACGTTGTGTTAGATAAGTCCAATACGACGGGTAATAAACTAACCCTTGATTTAACATACAGTCCTAAGGCTCCTGAGAATCCAAGGGTAGAGTGGAAGAGTTCTAACACATCTGTTGCAACAGTAAGTAATGGACTAGTTACTTATAAGAGCGCCGGCTATACTTATATTACGGCAATCTACTACCTTACTGACAATCTTACTGCAATTGCAAGCTGTCGTATTAATGTATACCAAAAAATTGATAAAGTCACATTGGATAAGACAAGTGTAAAAGCCAATGCCGGTGATACTATTTTACTAAAGGCAAGTTATTCACCAATTGATTATATTAAACCTGGTGACAAGATATTAACTTGGTCTACAAATAATGATGCAGTTGTTAAAGTTAGTGCAGATAAAAATAATAATGAAATACCAGATGTAGTAGCGGTTGGACCTGGTAAAGCAACGATTACAGTGACAACGACAAGTGGTAAGTCTGCAACTTGTAGTGTAGAAGTCATTCAGCTTCCTACCTCTGTTACATTTCCAGACAAGACCATTAGCATGAATGTAGGTGATAGTGTTACGCTGTCTACACAACTAGCACCTCTCAACGTAACTGACAGGTCTCTTACTTTTACATCAGCTGATGATAATTATCTTACAGTTGATAACAAGGGGGTTGCTACAGCTATCGCTGTAGGTGATTCAGGTAGGACCACCGTAATTGTTCGAGTAGAGACATCTAATGGAAAATACGCGACCTTAGCAGTAGTAATAACTCAACGCGTAAATGACATGACTTTAAATTATTCGGAAAAACGAATAGCAAAAGGTACTACCTTTGCTTTAGTGCCTAGGATTAGTCCGGCTAATGCTTATAGTAAAGGCGTTACCTTTACAAGTTCAAATACTAAAGTTGCAACAGTAACAAGTAATGGTGTGGTACGTGCCGTAAATGGAGGAGTGGCTTTAATTACCTGTACTTCCAATGATACCGGTCTCACTAGGTATTGTTTAGTTACTGTAGTAGAAAAAGCTAGTTCTGTCACCTTAAATAAAACCAGTTATGTACTTGGAGTAGGTAAAACTTATACACTAAAGGCTACTGTGGCCAGTAATTTTGCTACCAATCCTTCTGTAACATGGAAAACCTCGAATAAGAAGATAGCTACAGTTACACAAAAAGGTGTGATTAAAGGTATTGCACCAGGATATGTTACCATCACAGCAGTTTCAAAAGATGGTTCTGGAGCAATGGCTACCTGTCGAGTACGTGTAATAAGACAGGTTACCAGCATTAAACTGAATAAAGCAAGTGCGCAGATTGTAAAAGGAAATAGTCTTAAATTATATGCAACGGTTAAACCAAGTAATGCTACTTTAAAAAGTGTTACATGGACCTCTTCCAATGAACAGGTTGCTTATGTAGATGCTGTTGGTAAGATTGTTGCAGTGGAAGAAGGACGATGTGTTATTACTGCAACTGCAAAGGATGGTTCTAAGAAATCAGCAAAGTGTATTATAGAAGTGATCAAAGAGAATCCGATTACTTCAATGATTATAGTTAATAAAAATATTACATTAGCGGTTGGGGAAAGTGCTAGATTAAATTACTTTGTGGCGCCAAAGAAGAACACTGATAATGTCCGTTGGTACAGTGATGATACACGTATCGTTTCTATTGATAGTAAAACAGGTAAGATGAAAGCCTATCGAACCGGTACAGCTACCATTACCTTAGCAGCATCTGGGGGAAAATCTACTACGACTACGGTAACTGTTGTGGGATTAAATAGGACAAATCTTACGATGGAACAATATGATACTTATCAGCTGCGTGTTATAAATGGTAAAAGTGTTCAATGGGATTCTACTAATCAAAAAATAGTTAAGGTTAATAATACAGGAAAAGTGAGTGCCCGCAAAAAAGGAACCACTTATGTAACTGCAATTGTGAATGGTAGAAAAATTAGATGTAAAGTTAAAGTACAAAATATAAAATAAATAATAAAAGAAAGCAATGCCACATCATTATATTATGGTGTGGCATTGCTTTATGTAATCATTTGGGAACGATATGGTGAAAAATCAGATTGATTTTTATAAAATAATATGGTAATGTATATACAGAACATATGTTTGTAACCAGATAGGAGGTAAGGATTTGCTACTTAATTTGCATGTTAAAAACTTGGCTATAATTGATGAGATTGATGTTTGCTTTGACAATCATTTGAATGTCTTAACTGGTGAGACAGGCGCAGGTAAGTCGATTATTTTGGGCTCTATTAATATAGCGTTAGGTGGAAAGGTAAGCAGGGACATTATTCGTAAGGGAGCAGATTATGCCCTGGTAGAACTGGTTTTTCAGATAGATGATTTACATACGATTACACAATTGAAAGAGCTGGATATTTATCCGGAGGAAGCTCAGTTAATCATTAGTCGTAAGATCACAAATCAGAGAATTATCAATAGAATTAATGGAGAGAATGTATCGAATGCGATTTTAAAGCAAGTAGCGGAGTTGTTAATTGATATCCATGGTCAGCATGAACACCAATCTTTGTTATATAAATCAAAACATCTTAGTATTATTGATCAGTATGCCAAACAGTCTATTGCACCTTTAAAGCAAGAACTTTCTGGTATCTATAGAGAATATCAGCGAGTGATTAAGGAACTTGAGGAAACTACAATATCTGAAGATCAGAAACTTCGAGAAATCTCTTTTTTGGAGTATGAGATTCAGGAGATTGAAAACGCGAAGCTTAAACTAGGAGAAGATATTGATTTGGCAGCCGAATATAAAAGACTGTCCAATGCAAACAGTATCTCAGAGAATCTCAACAATGTGTATGAGATTTCTTCCGAAGGGAATGATAGCATCAGCGATAATATCAGCCGTTGTGTCCGTATGATATCAAGGGTTGTTGAGTTTGATGAAATCCTGGATGGATATTTGCAACAGCTAACAGATATAGATAATCTGATGAATGACTTTAATCGAGAGCTACAGGATTATATGTCAGATCTGGAGTTCGACAGTAGGGAATTCATGCAGATTGAAGATCGTTTGAATTTAATTAATAATTTAAAGGCAAAGTATGGTAATACGATAGAGGATGTATTAATTTATCTAGATAATACAAAGAATAAATTAGACAAATATATTGCTTACGATGAATATCAGGAGAGATTAAAGGCAGACAAAGAGAAGTTAGAGATAAAATTGGAAAATTTAAGCATTGAGATATCGAAGTATCGTCATGAATATGCGAAGGAATTAGAGGAAAAGATTACTGAGGCATTAAAGGAATTAAATTTTCTTAATGTGGATTTTTCCATTTCAATCAATAAGATGGATCGATACACAGAATCTGGATTTGATGATGTGGAGTTCTTAATTTCTACCAATTTAGGGGAAGATTTAAAGCCTCTTTCTAAAGTAGCATCAGGACGAGAACTTTCTCGTATTATGCTAGCCATAAAATCAGTATTGGCTGATCAGGATTTTGTTAATACGTTAATTTTTGATGAGATTGATGTTGGTATAAGTGGACGGACTGCTCAGAAAGTCAGTGAACGTATGACTGTTATTTCTAGAAAGCATCAAGTCCTTTGTATCACTCATCTGCCTCAGATTGCAGCGATGGCAGATTATCATTATATCATTGAGAAAAAAGAAGATAATGTCAGAACTACAACTACAATTGGTATGCTCAGTGAAGAAGAATCCGTAGAAGAATTAGCAAGAATGTTGGGTGGTGCATTAATTACTGAGAATGTCAGAACCAATGCTAAAGAAATGAAGGAATTGGCAGCCAAAACTAAATGTTACTAGTTTATTAGTAACTCATATACACATACTATTCTTGGGATGCAAAAGCATCCCTTTTGTTTGCTTCAAATCTAAAGTCCTAAACGCTTACACGATCACTAAGTATCCTAAAATGGATAAAATTTGAAAAAAAGTTATATGGAAGTGTATAACTGATTACTTATTGATACAAGATAAATATAATGCAAAGGAAATGGAGTGGAAGAATGAGAAGAAGAGCTGTGTATAGGTACTGCTTAATTGTGGCATTTGCTATTAGCTTTGCAACGCTTATATGGATGTTCTACCAAAATGTAGACAAACAAGTTCCAAACAACATTAACCTATTTGTCAATGACCAAGAAGATTTTTATTTTGCTTTACCTATTGAAGCAGAAGTAGATGATGGAGTATCGGTTATCAATGTGAATCAGAATAATAAGGTAGACTCCGATAAGATTAATTTTGATTTTAGTAAGCCTTTTACTCTAAAATCTAATCAACTTGGACAATGTAAATTGGCTTTAAAACTATTTGGAATTTTTGATTATAAAACAATTACTGTAAATGTTATTAAAGAAAAAAGTGTTATTCCATCAGGAGCGCCTATAGGAGTTTATATTGAGTCAGATGGAGTTATGGTTCTAGGAACCAGTACAATTATGGGCGTAGATGGAAAAGAATATAGTCCAGCTGTTAATGCTTTAAAATCTGGAGACTATATCACAAGTATGAATGGAAACCAGGTAAATGATAAGGAAGATCTTATCAAGCGTATACAAGGAAATGGAACAAATCCCATTAGCTTTACTGTACGAAGAGATAGTGAAAGTATGCAAGTAAGTGTAA
>JAEYRR010000001.1 GCA_023435505.1 Bacillota bacterium
GTTGACTTTACCGCAGTTCGTGGTGTACAGGGTATCAAAGAAGCTTCTTATGAAGTAGCTGGCATGACTGTTAAGGTTGCAGTTGCTTCTGGCTTAAAGAATGCTCATGATTTACTTGAGAAAGTTAAAAAAGGCGAAGCTGATTATCACTTCATCGAGATCATGGGTTGCCCAGGCGGCTGTGTAAACGGTGGTGGCCAGCCTCAGGTTCCAGCAAGCGTTCGTAACTTCGAAGACGTTCGTGCAATCAGAGCTAAAGTTCTTTATGAGCTTGACTCTAGCAACACTCTTCGTAGAAGTCATGAGAATCCAGATATTCAGGCACTTTACGAAGAATATCTTGGTGAACCAGGAAGCCATAAGGCACATCAATTATTACATACTACCTATGTAAAGAAATCTGTAAATCCTGTATTCTAAGGATTGTAGTTTAGAGAATCCCTGGGTATCTACCCAGGGATTTTTACGTGGATTCCCGGGAATTGAGGGTGGAATTCCGGGTACCCTCGGGTGGATCCCCACAGATTTGTGGGTGGTTTCCCGGAACGTTCACGACATTCCGAAATTCCTAGGGAAGAGGCGCCTTTGCTCTCCTTAAAGGAGGCACATTCTCACTTGGTTGCTCGGTGCAGCGGTACTAAGGCCAGATGGCGGGAATATGGTATATCTAGTGTATACGGGGTATAATTGCACGTATCATAGGTGACAGGTCGCTTACGCGATAAGATAGAAAAAGAAAGGGATATTGGCATAGAAACACATGTCATTTCCCTTTCTTTTTCTATCTACCTGCAACAAAGTTGCAGCCCTGTCACTCTGAAGATATGATATACTACGAAGCATTTATAACCCTGGGAGATGAACCCGCCATAGACCTGGCCTAAGGACCGGCACTCGCAAACAGCCTCCTCTAAGGAGAGCAGCACCGCCTTCATTTCCCTAGCAATTTCGGAAAGAGGAAGTTGATGACAGACAAAAGGGATATTATTATATATCTATTTGACCATTTCTTTGTTATTATTTATAATTACCATATAATGGTTTTAAAGGGGGAAGCGTTAAATGAGTATTGCTATAGTAATCCTTGGATGCATCTACATTTTACTGGGCGTAACTTCAATAGTGAAAAAATCTTTGTGGATACATCAAGGCGTAATTCCACGTCCTGTGGATAAAGACACTTACAGTCGTTTTTTAGGCCTTGTAGACATTGTAACCGGCATCTTGTTTGCTGCAAATGGATTCTTTTATCATGCGCTACTTCCTTACAGTCTGCTGTTTGCATTTGTACTACTTACCGCCTACATTGGACTCTGTGTCTACGCAGAATGCAAGTTTAAAGCAAAAGAGAAAAATAAAGAGGGTGATGAATAAATGAAAGCAATGGATAGCAACTGGTATAATAAGGTCTGGAGCCTGGACGCTAAAAATTACTCCTGGGTGGAGAATACTGAACATGAGGTGGATTTTATTATCAAAGCACTCTCCCTAAAGGGAACGGAGCGAATCCTAGACCTAGCCTGTGGTTTTGGACGACATGCTTTAGAATTTGCCCGTAGAGGCTACGAGGTAGTGGGTATTGATATCACCAAGGCTTTCATAGAGGATGCAAAAAATGAAGCAAAAAGAGAGCATTTGTCTGCTCAGTTTATCTGCTCTGATATCCGAGAGATTTCTTTTGAGAATGAATTCGATGTGGTATTAAACCTAGCAGATGGGGCTATCGGCTATCTAGAGAATGAAAGAGAAAATCTGAAGATCTTTGATGTAATTGCGAAGGCTTTAAAACCGGGTGGAATGCATATGATGGATATTGTAAGTGCAGATTATGCAGACAACCATTTTCCATGCCAGCTCTGGGATGCAGGAGAAAGAGGCATCAGCCTCTCTAGATTTGAATGGGACAGGGACTCCTGTATCATGATATATGGACAGGTTGACACCCTATACGATACCCCTCTAAAAAAGCCTATTTTGGAGGAGGGCTGTCCAACCAGATTATATCATGAGCTAGAGATAGAAAACATCATGGGCTCTAGAGGGATGCATGTTCTACATACCTATTCAGACTACAATGGGGCGCCGGCATCGTGTAATGCTCTGCAGCTAATGGTGGTATCTCAGAAAAATAAGTGATTTAAAATGAGGAGTGGATTCATAATGCATGATTCGACGCAACAAGTCATTGATTACTTTCGGCGGCTAGAGGATACGATTGCTACTCTTCCATTGGAAGAACAGGAAAAGCTGTTTCGTCCCTGTGCCATAGAATGTGTAAAAAAGTACGTCCTAGATGAGCAAAAACGACTATTTGGGGAGTGTCATAACAGCCTTGATGAGATGTATGAAAAAGGTGGTAAAACGGAATACTTCTTTGGAGAGATCGTCGAAAGAGGTCACGTCTACGAGATAGGATATCCTCGCTGCCTCTGTTACATGCACGAGGCCGGTTTTGCAAACGCACCTATTCACTGCGAATGTTCCAGACAGAGCATTCTATACGTCTTACATGAGCTTCTTCCTGATCAGTCAATTCAAGTGGAAACCATACACACCGTACTGTCCGGAGCTGATGAATGCCGTTTCCGTATTACGGTCGAATAAGAGTATAAAAAGAAAGGATGAGAAATATGTTAGAATTCAGATACGATACTCAGCTTTTAATTGAAGGAAAAGATTTAGATGAGGATGTCATCAACGATTACTTTACCGAGAACTTTAAGGGGGACTGCCTCCTAGCTGTAGGGGATGAAGAATTAATTAAGATACACTACCATACCAACGAACCATGGAAGGTGTTAGAATACTGTTCCACTATCGGTGAAATCTATGATATTGTCATCGAAGATATGGACCGACAGGCCCGGGGATTACAGGGTTAGAATGGATGTGATTGATGATGAG
>JAEYRR010000016.1 GCA_023435505.1 Bacillota bacterium
GATTAAGATCGTCCTTTTGCTGGATAGCTTCTTTGATTGCATCACGGATTTTATATACAAAATCAGTCTTAAAATGAAGAATGGCTTTCTTAGCCTGCTCGGCGGCCAGTTTTGTAAACTCTGCCAGTTTTTCACTGGAAAGCTTGGTAAGAAGCTCTTCATAAGCAGTGTTGTCCCTGGCAGTGACACCAAAGCCACGGTAACTGTAGGCGCTCTTATACTGCTCCCTTCTAGCAATCAATGCTTCAAAGGCTTTCTCTTGTTTGGCTGTTTCAACTTTTATAAGGCCTGTCAGTTCCTCATTAATTCTCTGAAGGCGGTAGGTTTCCTTACCCTGACGGTATTCACGGTAGTGAGCTGCTTTTTCACTATCGAAAACCAACTGGGCCTGAGCCTTTTCTTTCTCTTCATTGAGGGTTAGATATTCCTGTTTCAGCCGTTTTAATTCCAGTTCTTTGGTTTCTTTCGAGGAGGAAGCCTTATTGAGATTCTGCTGGCAGGAAAGAGCCTCTGTTTCTAACTGTATTTCTTCCTTGCGCCATTTTTCAACATTCTGGCTCTTTAACTCTTCAATCTGTTGCTTCAGATTCTTAAGCTCTTCTTGTAAGATATGACAGCGTCTGCTATCTGCTATCAATTCCTCATATTCCTCCGGTTCCTTCTCGAGGAAATCTACTGCAAGTAAAGTATCTAATTGCTTAAGCTGTTCTCCATATGGAGATAGCTCCTCAAAGATACCCTTCCTATTCTCCTCTAGCATCTCCATTCTTTTTGCCATGCTACCAGCACCGATATAGGCAAACTTGGTATAATGCTTTGGTGCAATATGTTGAATTCGATATCCCTGGTACAAAACACAGTCTCTAGTAATTCCACACTTAGACTGACGAAGCTCCTCTGTGGAGGAACACTTCACTACATTTCCCAAAACATAGTCTGTATACGCCTTTACATAAGGAAGTTTTGTTAATATTTCTTCTGCTAAGGAATTTTTCATCGGAGCCTTTGTATTCTCCATCACCTTTACTGTATCAATCAGCATAACTCTATGATACTTTATGGGATCCAGACTTTGATACAGCTCCATGGCTTCCTTACAATACTTAGGGTCTACGATTAAGGCCAGCTTTTGATTGCTCATATATCCTTCTACCGCATTCTGCCAGCTCTCATTTTTAATTTCAATCAAATCCGCCAGAATCTGAACATCTACCGGCTCACCAGTGGCTTTACAAAGACCATCCTCAAGAAACTCCTTCGCTTCCATAATATCATCCGGATAGGCCTTCTTCCCGCCTTTTAAGGTAGCGTATTCCTGTTCTAGCTTCTTTAGTTGGTCCTCATACTGATCATGTTCCTTTTGAAGCTTCTCTTTTGCTTCCTTTAACTGACTTTTCAGTTTAGCCAAATCTTCCTTTACAGTAGTGATAACGGTACTGTCTTCTGGATATCTACTAATTGCCTGAAGCTGATCACATAGTCCTTCTTTCATGACAATTCCGTATTGTTTGATGGCATCATCCATTACAACCTTACATAGACGTTCCAATGTGTCATCCAATCTCTTTTTATTTCGCTCCATACGTGTAAGCAGCTCGCCCTTTGATTCCTGTTCACTAAGCAGATGATTATAACCGCTGTTACCGATTGCAGTCTTTATCTCTACCTGTTTCTTCTGAATCGCCTTCTGACGTGCACTATAGTCCTGTACTGCCTGTGTTAGTTCGGTGATATCTCCAAGATAAGCCTGCTGTTTATGCTGATTTGTAATAATTTGGTCCGACAACCAGTCCAACTGAAATTGCTTTTGATTATATTTATACTGTTGTAGGGTTCTCTCAGACTGGGCATAAATCTCGTATTTATCATGGATGTCCAAAAGATGTTCTATCTCAACCTTAGTATCCTCTAACTTACGTTTCAGACGAACGTACTGGATAACACTCTCCTGCATATCCTCTATGTGGATGTCTTTCTCCACACAGATGAATTCCTTTACAAAGTCCTCTAGCTTGGTATCCATTCGAAAGGAAATGGCTTTTTTGAATAGCATCGGAAACTTTCTGTCATCTAAGCCACCAAGATACGTATCATACAGACGTTGACGGAACTTCTCATTGGTTCTAGACATCCACCAATCCTCTGTATTAAAACTTCTCTTTAAGTATTCCTTCAACTGGTTACAGGTCATGGTATTCTTCTCATACCGGTACCCATGTTCTAATCTTGGACCTTTGTGCCAAAAAAACATACGGTCTACATCATTAGCAGAAGTCTCCACATCAAAGGCAACTCCGATAACTTGATACTCCTTGGTCTGGGTATTATATAACTCTAACGCTATGGTAGAGGAGAAATTCTGATTTCTCAGATAAGTGGATTCTCCATTTTCCGATACGTTATTCATTCCTCGTAAATACTCAATCAAAGTACGGTTGGAATCGTCCTTGGCAGCCTTGTTAAAGAACCCCCTTCCATCAGTGTCCGCATATAGTAATACCTGAATGGCATCAATAACAGTAGATTTACCGCTTCCGGAATGCCCTGTAAAGAAATTGATATTCTTATGAAAGGTAATGACCTTCTCATTAATGTAGTGCCAGTTGTTAAGCAATAGTGAGGTAACACGTAACATATCACTCATCTTCGTCCTCCTCCTTTCTTCCCTGGTACTGAGACAGAATGCCGGCCACATCCTCTGGTGAAAGCAACAAATGTATAGTTGGATACAGTATCAGCCTTGTGTCATAGGTCAGGTCCTGTAAGGTATCTAAAACATCTATGACCTGATATTTTCTCAGGGTAGATAAGGTTCTTCTTAAGTCTGTTGGACTGATGGCACGGTTATGCCATAGCCCGAAAAGCTGAATTTTCTCCACAACCTCCTGAACGCTCACATAAACATGTATGGAATTGGATGCTGTACTCATCTTTTCGTCGTACAGCAGTTTTAAAAGTAGCAAAAAGACAGAAGTCAGACGGCTTAACTTCTCTCCCTGTAGTGTATTGCTCTGAAGACCGATAATCCCATATTGTCTATTTTCAACCACTTCCAAATCAGCGATTTTAAAGTAGGCCTTAATAAAGTCCAAATGTTTTTCACAAACCCGGTAGGCATGATTTATCTGATAACGGTTTATGGCACGGTCATATTTTTTCTCTAATACAAAGGTCTGGCTTTGCAGTAGTTTAATGGCAGAAGTTAATTCCTCCTGCTCTTCTAAAAACAATTGATTATAGTATTCAATCATATTTCTACTCCTTTAATGGCTTACTGCGTATTTTGAAAATCAGGTTTGGATAGCTGTAGCCTTCATTTCTTAAGATGCCATTTTCTCCAACCTGGACTTCAAAGTTACTCTTTTTACGCAGACTATAGTCATAAGCCAGAATCAATAGTTCAAATTCTTCATCCGTAGTAATTGGCTGGTCTTTGGTAGAATAACAACCCTCTACCATCCTGCCTGATACAAATTCTTCAATCTGCTCCTTACTGTACCTGGTCTTCTTCCGGTTGGCTAATAGAATTTCCTCTTTGGTTAGTTCTTTGGGTTCCTCTAAAGCCTCCACTGTCTCTTCAAATGGTTTTCTCTTACCCCGTTTCTTATACATTAGCTCCTTGGTCAATACGGTGTTATCATGAAGCTTTACAGCTTCTGCTACCTGATCTAGAATTTCCTCCCGGTTATCTGGCTTTATGGCATTTAAAAGGGCTACAATCTGACCACTCATATTCTCGTCTGAGCTAAGAAGATATTCTAATCGCCTTACTGTGGCACGGATATACTTGGTATGCTCCGCATCAATGTAGGCGATCCGCCTCTCCATATTAAGTACCCCTCTCTCCACTGCATCAATTATATCATGTATTTCATACTGGGCCTGCTCTTCAGAAACTCCCTCCTTCACTAACTTCTCCTTCAGCCGGAGTAATCTTTCCTCATCCTCTCCAATTGCTCGAAGGAGCTGTTTGATATCATTTTTATAGATATAAAAGTTATCAGAGGTCTTTAACAGTCCGTATTTCTTATCCACAATAGAGGTTACATAGCCAATCAGATGCTCCTCTAACAGATTCTCATAGCTATCCTTCTTTAACAAAGCCTCAAAGAACTTGTCCATGTTATGGAGCATGTCCTGAAGAGCCCTGTTCAGATTGGTCGTATTGACCATAGCAGTACGAAGAAGCTCGATTCCCGCTTTTTTATCGTAATAAAAGGAATATATATTGGTATAAACATTCTGAATATAAAGATCTGTCTCATTGGCCTCTGGCTCTTCTATATGCCTAAAGGCCTCAATAAATACAGAGGCATAATCCGGAATCACCACATTAGTACGGAAGGTGGTGTAATCCTCTACCTTTCTCAACCATTGAAAATAAAGCAGGCGGCTAAAGATATGGGTAGCCACGGGCTCAATCTCCTCTGTTTCAATTTCATTATCGTCCTTGGATAGTTGTAGAATACGACTATTGAACCTATCATAAAGCAGTTGGATACAGGTCTCCTTAGAAAGAAAATAGTCGTTATAGAGATATTCTTCATATATTAAAAGAAGTGCTTCTATATAGATGTATCGGTTTCTTGACTGAAACAGGCCAAAAAACTGCTCTGGTATATCTTTAATCCGATCCATAAAAATCTCCTATCTTGTAACTGTCAGAGCAATCCACTACTAGATACAGTGAATAATAAAAAAGCTCATAAAGAAATTATACCACAATCTAAAAAAGGTGGCAAACACCTGGTGAAGTTATTCACCTATAGCGCTTGTCACCTATTATACTCACTTAATAATTCTTCATCGGTAATACTTTGCGACGAATATACCGAAACGTGTAGTCTTCGCCTTTGACAGAGAGCATCTTAAGTAGCCGGTATAACAGCCTTATCGTATCAGGATGCATGATATAACGATGCTTTCCTTTTAAGAAATACTTTAAAGGTGCACTGTCATTATAAGCCTCTTTGTTATAAATCTTACTGGCTGCAACCCTGTCACAAAACATTTCTACTACATAATTAACCGGCATCTTCATCCCAACCATACCATTTATACTATGATCCACAGAATAGTCGATCCAATACTCCATATGGTGCTTGTTTCTGCCCTTGTGATGAAGCCAGGC
>JAEYRR010000030.1 GCA_023435505.1 Bacillota bacterium
ATGATACAGTGAGCGTTTCTAGTAGTAATAATAACGTCGTCCAGGTTACAGAACTCACCTCCAATCGTCTTCGTAATGAAGCGGGAGAAACTGTCTATACCTATAAACTGACTCCTCTTGGTGTCGGCACTGCAACCATATTATTTACCAGCAGTTTTGATCCTTCCTTTACCAGTACTGTTACAGTTTCCGTAAAGTCGACAGTTAAGAAAAAACCAATTTATTATGTCTCCAACAAGAATGGTAAATATACCTATTCTTCCTTAGTTAGTGACCTTCTTAGCATCACCAAGTTCCATCAAAAGGATAAGCCGGTAAAACTATATAAAATCGGGACTTCCCTAGATAAAAGAAGTATCTATTGTTTGCAGATTGGCAATCCAAAAGCCAAAAAAAAGGTCATTTTAACAGCAGGCATGCATGGACGAGAATATATGAATCCTTATTTTGTCATGGATAACATAGAAGATATGCTCAATCACTATGACACTAGCTCCTCAAAAAAAGGCTATACCTATCGGCAGCTTTACAATGAAGTCTGCTTGTATGTCATTCCAATGCTTAACCCTGATGGCATCTCTATTGCTCAACAGGGCGCTAAGGCCATAAAGAATAAAGCTCTACGGGCTAATGTTCAGAAAATTCAGAAGCGCCTTGGAATCTCCTATCGCTACTGGAAGGGCAATGCAAGGAATGTCGATCTGAATCGTAATTTCCCAGTCGGCTGGGAAAAGCTTTCCTCCTATCGCAAAGAAGGTAGTAGTGGATCGAAAGCTGGTTCAGAGCCGGAGACCAAATGTCTAATGAATTATATTAAAAAGATTAAGCCCTCCGCTGTAATCTCCTATCACTCTATGGGAGAGCGAATATACTGGGGCTATGCTGTCAGTAAATCATCCACCTTTTACAAGCAGTCTCTTGCTATACAAAAGATTAGCACAGGACTTACGGGTTACTATGCTGTCCCACCTCATCGCTCTAAGAAATCTGCATGTGGCTGTCTAGAAGACTGGCTGGCATATAAAAAGAAAATTCCAACCCTGTGCATTGAAACAGGTAATGTACCCTGTCCACTACCGATAAAACAGTATACCAAAATATATAGTAAGAATAAGCTGGTTGTAGAAACTATCTGCAATTATTTTAGAAATTCTGCTTATCGTACAACTAAATAACGCAATACTTTTTGCTTCAAAAAAGCCCTTTGCTTTGTATAGAGCAGTCCCTTAGGAACCACTCCCTTCTCTGCAAAGGGCTTTTTAAATACTATCTGTTCTATTAGTCGACTTTCTTTACTCCAAGAGTAACCTTCTCACCATTGATATTCCATTCCTTAGAATATCCATCTACAGAGCCGTAAACAGCCTCTGTACAAAGAACCTTACTCATAATGGATTCAGAATTCTTCTTCACAATCTCAGAAACCTTATCATTACCATCTACATAAAGGACGATGTGGTTCATAACCTCAAAACCTGCTTCCTTACGCATAGTCTGGATCTTACTGATCACTTCAAGTACAAAGCCTTCTTCGATTAACTCTTCTGTTAGGTTTGTATCCAGAACTACGGTAATACCATGGTCTGCATCAGATACATAGCCTTCCTTCTGAGTCATCTCAATCAATAAGTCGTCCTTCTCTAAGACTTCTTCCTTGCCATCTAAGGTAATTGTTAATTTACCAGTAGCATTGATCTGATCCATTGCTTTGTTGCCCTCTAAGCCGGCAAGTAACTCCTTTAAAGCATTTAACTGCTTACCGAATCTTCTTCCTAAGGTACGAAGCTGTGGCTTAAAGCTGTAGGAAGTAAAGTCTCTTACATCATTCGTAAATAGTACGTCCTTTACATTCAGTTCGTCTGCAATGATATCCTTGTAGAAATCAGTTAATTCCTCGGATTCTGCTCTTACATACATCTTACCGATTGGCTGACGGTTCTTGATGTTGGCTGCATTACGACAAGCACGGCCAAGAACTACAATATCCAGAACTTCTTCCATATCCTCTTCTAACTTAGTCTCAATCCATTCCTCATTTACAGATGGGAAATCGCAAAGATGAATACTTTCAGGAGCAGTCTTATCGATGCTTCTTACTAAGTTCTGATAGATATCCTCTGTCATAAATGGAATCATTGGAGCTGCTGCCTTACAGATGGTTACTAAAGCAGTATAAAGAGTCATATACGCATTGATCTTATCCTGCTCCATTCCCTTTGCCCAGAAACGTTCACGGCAACGTCTTACATACCAGTTACTCATCTCATCCACAAAATCCTGCAATGCTCTTGCTGTCTCAGGAATCTTGTAGTTAGCCAGGTTTTCATCTACAGCTTTTACAACCGTATTCAGTTTAGACAGTAACCATTTGTCCATAACTGGTAATTTATCATATTCTAATTTGTATTTTGTCGCATCAAACTCATCAATGTTGGCATATAGTACGAAGAAGGCATAGGTGTTCCAGAGGGTACCCATGAACTTTCTTTGTCCTTCCGTAACTGCATCCTTATGGAAACGGTTTGGAAGCCAAGGAGCTGAGTTGATGTAGAAATACCAACGGATGGCATCTGCACCATGTTCCTTCAGGGCATCAAATGGGTCTACTGCATTTCCCTTTGATTTGGACATCTTCTGACCATTTTCATCCTGTACATGACCTAATACAATAACATTCTTATATGGCGCTTTATTAAAGATTAACGTAGAAATTGCAAGAAGGGAATAGAACCAGCCTCTTGTCTGATCTACTGCTTCGGAAATAAAGTCTGCAGGGAATTGCTCTTCGAACAATTCTTTATTTTCAAATGGGTAATGATGTTGGGCAAATGGCATGGCACCGGAGTCGAACCAGCAGTCAATAACCTCTGGCACACGCTTCATCTGCTTACCACAGCATGGACACTTAATGGTAACAGCGTCAATGTATGGACGATGAAGTTCAATCTCGTCCGGACAGTTGTCACTCATTGCCTTTAATTCTTCAATGCTTCCGATGGAGTGCTGATGTCCACATTCACATTCCCAGATATTAAGAGGTGTTCCCCAGTAACGGTTACGGCTTACGCCCCAGTCCTGTACGTTCTCTAACCAATCACCAAAACGACCTTTTCCGATACTTTCTGGAATCCAGTTGATGGTGTTGTTATTGCGAATCAGATCATCCTTTACTGCTGTCATCTTGATGAACCAGGATTCTCTTGCATAGTAAATAAGTGGTGTATCACATCTCCAGCAGTATGGATAGCTATGCTCAAATTTTAGTACTTTAAAGAGTAGCTTTTTCTCGCCTAACAGCTTTAATACACCTTCGTCTGCCTTTTTACAGAATAATCCTGCAAAATCAGTCACTTCCGGCTTCATTTCACCTTTTTCATCTACTAATTGTACAAATGGCAGATCATATCTACGGCCAACCTTGGCATCATCTTCACCAAAGGCAGGAGCGATATGAACAACGCCAGTACCATCGCTTAATGTTACATAGTTATCACATGTTACATAGAACGCTTTCTTTCCATATACCACACTACGGTCTCCAGGATCTCCTACTGTACCATCTGCTTGATTAAATGCATAGTCGAATAATGGTAGGTACTCTTTGAACTCTAAATCCTTACCTACATATTTCTCAACTACTTCATATTTTCCTTCAATTACAGAAAGAAGTGCCTCAGCCAAGATGTAGTACTCTGTTCCTACTGCAGTATCCTTTTCACCCTCTTTTACAACATCATTCTTCTCATTTACAGAAACCTTTACCTTTACATAGGTCTCATCAGGGTTCACACAAAGTGCAACGTTGGATGGTAGCGTCCATGGAGTAGTGGTCCATGCTAGAATGTATTCATCTTCTGCATTCTTCACTTTAAACTTCGCGATGGCAGATTTCTCTTTTACATCCTTATATCCCTGTGCAACCTCATGAGAGGAAAGAGGGGTTCCACAACGAGGACAGTAAGGAACAATCTTATAGCCCTTATAAAGAAGCTTCTTTTCCCAAATCTGCTTTAATGCCCACCATTCACTTTCTATAAAGGAGTTCTCATAAGTAACATATGGATGTTCCATGTCAGCCCAGAAACCAACCGTACCGGAGAAATCCTCCCACATCCCTTTGTATTTCCAAACACTTTCCTTACATTTCTCAATAAATGGCTCCAGACCATACTGCTCAATCTGTTCCTTGCCATCTAGTCCAAGTAACTTCTCTACTTCCAACTCCACAGGAAGTCCGTGAGTATCCCAACCGGCCTTACGAGGAACCATATAGCCCTTCATGGTACGGTAACGTGGAATCATATCCTTAATAACACGGGTCAACACATGACCGATGTGTGGCTTTCCATTAGCGGTAGGTGGTCCATCATAGAAGGTATAGGTTTCCCCTTCCTTTCTGGAATCCATGCTCTTTTCAAAAATCTGATGATCGCCCCAAAATTTTTCTACTTTTTTC
>JAEYRR010000193.1 GCA_023435505.1 Bacillota bacterium
CTCGTTAAAGGACCAGAACCATAAGGTGGAGCAAGAGCAGGAACAAGTAGAGCTACCAGTGGAAACATCGGGGAATTATTTAGATAATAACTCAGAAAGCACTTCTGATATGATAACTGACATCGCAGAGACTGATTTGCCTGCTAATAATTACGGAAATAAGGAAGATATAAGTAATGATTTTTTACATAATTTTTATGATTTTACAGAGCAAACCTTTGCGCAGGTTATTAGGGATAATGAAGAAAAAAATCAAATCTATGCTCCCCTTAACTTATATCTGTCCTTATCTATGCTTATTGAATTATCTGAGGGAGAAGCAAAGGATGAGATACAGAAGGCTATAAATATATCAGATGCTAAAGAAAATGCATCAGAGTTGAATACCGCAATTTTCTCCCTGCAGGAGACGAGAATGTTTCCCATATGCAGACTCAATATAAACACTTCGCTGTGGTTAGATGACGCACTGAACTATCAGGATGATTTATTAAATATACTCCAAAGCCAATATAATACTGAAATATTTAAGGGCGATCTAAAAGATAGAGAATTTCAAAATTCAATGGCAAAATGGTTGTATAGTAATGCCAATTTTGAATTTCAACCTGACTATCATAAATCTCTTGAAAAATCTCTTGACCTGACTGATCCACTTGCATTTATTTCTTTTAGTACCCTGGATTTTTATGATGAGTGGCTGAAGCCATTCAATGAAGAGGATACAAGGACAGATACCTTTTTCCTTAGTGATAATGAGAAGATAGCCTGCGATTTTATGAATATGGAAGATTGGGATCATCGATTTATGGTTGGTGAAGACTACATATCAACCGAATGTATACTAAAGGGAGGAGTTGAATATATGCTATTTATACTTCCGAAGGAAGGCTTGTCAGTGGATGAATTAATAGAAGAAAAAGGCAAACTATCTGACATCATCTATGACTGGAATGATGGGCAAGCTTCCCTTGGGAAGGTTAAATTAAGCGTTCCTAAGTTTGCCTATGAGAATGAAATCGATCTGACACCAACAACGGATAAATTGGGAATTAAAAAAATATTCGAAAAAAATTCTAAAGCATTTTCTTCATTTGCAGATGAAGATATATATATAACTGGCATCCGTCAGGCGTCAAAAATAGAAATTAATGAAAAGGGATGTTCCGCCTCCTCATATACTGAGATACATGGACAAATCTCAGCGGGATCGAAGGGTGAAGCTGAAATAATTTTAAACAGGCCATTCATTTATTTATTATATAAAGATAAAGTTCCATTTTTGGTAGGGGTTGTTAGAAACCCTCTTGGATGAAAAGGATCCCATAAATATTTCGAAGAACCTAAGCCGATTTTATCTTGATTTTCTCCAGCAGCTTATCACGCAGCTTTCCGGTACCAAGATCCAGTAATTTAATTGCATAGAAAATCATTACTGCAAGTATTGCTCCCAAGAGGGCTCCGGCTACGATATCGGTTGGAAAATGTACAAACAGATATACTCTGCTAAATGCAATGAGTGCGGCTAATATAAGTGCCTTTCTACCCGGTCCTTTAAAATGCAGATAAATCATAGTTGCAGCCACAAACGAATGTGAGGCATGTCCGGATGGAAAGGAGTAACCCCGTGGACGTGGAATCGATATAGTTACATCCAAGACACCAACAAACGGTCGATATCTATGAAAAATCTGTTTCAACACATCCTCCGTCAGCCAGCCGCAAATAAACATAGAAATGATCATGAGCACACCACATTTACGAGTTTGCTTGAAAAATAACATCCCAAGACAAACTAATATCCAAACTGTAGTACCCTGGCCAAGCGAAGTTAGAAAAACCATGATACGGTCTAGAAAATCTGTGTGCAGACCCTGTATAAAATAAAGTATGCCATAATCAATCTGCATCATTTTTTCTCCCGTTCATATCATGAGTGACCGTTAACTGAAATCTCTCAAGGGTATCAATATCCCCACGCGGGAATACACATACATCGCCTGTTGTCAGATTATATAGAGCAGACCATTGTATTCTGCCCGGAATACCAACCTTTTTTAAAACCTCAAGGGCATCAGCCTCATTTAGAACCCCATCCTTTTCAAGCAGGGTTTTTTCTATTGTATCATAACGGCCTTGTCCAGATCCACGTCTTAAGCCATCATAAAAATTATAATTTGTAGAAATCTGATAGTCTGTATCCTGCTCAATGATCACTAGCTCCTTATTTTTATACTCTACCACCACTGACCTTCCTGTTGCGTCTGAAATCATAAAATGATTCTTTATATTGCTCCACCAATAGATGTTACTTCCTCGTATCAACTCAATGGCTTCATCTACATTTGCAGCTTTATCTAAAACCAATCTTACAATAGCTGTCGTAGTTAGATATGGAGCACCTTCTATGTATGGATTATCTGCATCAGGCACTGTCATCATGGATATAGCTACGCCTTTCTCATTCATTCCATCTTCACTAAAATAAGGCGCCATAAGCATATATATTTTTTTTAGCGATATACCATCCTTCTTTGGAATAGAATCCTTTGTATAACCTATAAATGCGAGATCTGCTACAGACACAGATGCATAACCACCCTTTGGATGTGTCTGTACCACAACTATCGGTGTATAACTAAAGTCAAAATTTCTACCGAAAATAACATCTCCGTTTGTATTATGTGCCATATACGTCGAGCAGGCTGGATTCCGATCATCCAGGTTAATCGGCAATCCCTTTGTAAATTTCTTCTCGAAAAAGTCCTTTATCTCTTCTTCGCTCTGAGCACCTCCGGATGCCAAAAACTCATCAAAGTAATAATTACCGTAATATGTCATTTGGTACATATCCTTATCATTTAATGTCATCACGGACGATAAGGTTCTAATTTCTTGAAAAAACATAACAAAAAGTATAAGAACCAACAGTAAAACTACTAAAATGATTGCTGCTCCCACATGGACTAGCTTCTTTTTCATTCGTGTTCTCCTTTCATTCTATACAATGTAATGGCATCCTTACGAAGAATAACACCTTACGCCTTTGCTATAATGAAATTTGATAACAAACAAAGACAGTCCTTATATCTTCGACTAGTCATTGGTATAATCATATCATTGTCACAGTACTCATTAAATCCATTTTCTATATATGAAATACCATAAACTATATGATAGTGTAAAAATTCCCTCAAAAGGATAT
>JAEYRR010000223.1 GCA_023435505.1 Bacillota bacterium
CTAATAGGAAAGACCATTGCAACTACAAGGGATCCTAAAGATACATATCTGGTAATGATAACAATTCCAAGAAATAGAATCATTTCAGTGATAGTAACCCAAGGACTAAATGCAACTATTACACCTGCCATAGCGGCGATCCCTTTTCCACCTTTGAATTTCAACCAAAATGGGAAATTATGACCACACACCACACCAAGTCCCGTATAAAGTACTACAAGATCTCTGGATAAAATCTGATTTGTTCTTTTGTATACAATACATAGGATACAAATGGGAATAATTGCTTTGAGCATATCTCCTATTAAGGTTAAAACGCCCGCCTTTATACCTAATGTTCGAAGTGTATTGGTAGATCCAATATTACCACTTCCATGCTGTCTTACATCTACTTTTTGTTTCTTACCTAATAAATACCCCGTAGAAAAACAACCGAAGGCATAGCCCACAATTAGACATAAAATGATATTACCAATCATTATTCATTATCCTTTCTTTCTCTTATGATAAATTTAAGAGAGGTTCCTGAAAATCCAAAGGCCTCACGTATTTTATTTTCAATATATCTAGTATAAGAGTAATGCATTAGTTTTTTATCATTTACAAAAATAACAAAGGTTGGCGGTTTTACAGATACCTGGGTAATATAATAGAGCTTTAATCTTCTTCCCTTGTCTGAAGGTGGCTGCTGCATGGCAGTCGCTTCCATAAGAATCTCATTTAATACACCTGTAGCAACACGAAGATTCTGATTCTGGATAACCAACTCAATGCTATCAAACATCTTGTTCATTCTTTGACCTGTCTTAGCAGAGATAAATAAAATCTCAGCATACGGACAGAAGGATAAGACATCCCTTACTTCCTGCGTATATTTGTAAATGGTTTTGTCATTTTTCTCAATGGCATCCCATTTATTTACCACAATGATGATACCCTTGCCACGTTCATGTGCGATTCCGGCTATCTTGGCATCCTGTTCTGTAACACCTTCTTCAGCATCAATTACAACCATAACCACATCAGCACGTTCTACAGCTGTAACAGTACGGATGATACTGTATCGTTCCAGATCTTCTTTAATTTTGCTTTTTCTACGGAGACCTGCTGTATCAATAAAAACATATTCTCTATCCTGCCATACAATTGATGTGTCAATGGCATCTCTCGTGGTTCCTGCAATATCGGATACAATAACACGATCTTCCCCTAATAACTTGTTAATAATGGAGGATTTACCTACATTTGGTTTTCCTACAATGGCAACTCTAGGGCGTTCATCCTCTTCTTCCTTTGTATCTTCTTCATTAAAGTGCTGAACTACCTCATCAAGCATATCTCCTAGTCCTAACTTGGATGAGGCACTGACTGGTTGAGGATCTCCAATACCTAAATTGTAGAATTCATATACATCTGGCATGAATTTGTCGAAATTATCGACTTTATTTACTACAAGTACAATAGGTTTATGAGATTTACGAAGCATGTCCGCTACTCTAAAATCAGCGTCAACTAAGCCCTGTCTTACATCCACCACAAATATAATTACATCTGCAGTTTCAATGGCAATCTCAGCTTGACGTCTCATATGGGAAAGAATCAAATCTGTGCTTTCTGGCTCAATACCACCGGTATCAATCATGGTTAACTGATGCTCTAACCAGTTTACATCTGCGTAGATACGATCTCTTGTAACACCGGGAGTATCCTTCACTATGGATATCTTATCACCGGCTAACGTATTAAATAACGTGGACTTTCCTACATTAGGGCGTCCAACGATAGCTACTATGGGTTTACTCATTCTTTTCTCCTTGTTTGTTGGTAATAATAGAATCAACAAAAGACTTTCCGTCTGATTGTACAATACGAATTGGGGTTTGTAAAGCATTTTGGATATCATTTACCGTAATGTCATCCAATAAAACCTCTTCTCCGCTTCGTAATAACACGTTAGGAAGAAGAAGATAATCCCCTAAAGGCTTTCCTTTTAGCTGTTCTATTATATCTTGTCCAGTTAATAATCCTGTAACAGTAATCTCAGGACCATAGAAATGATTCTCAATGCAATATAAGTGAATATCCACCTGAGGAAAACGTTGGTTTATCAGAGCAGTAAGCTCTTTCATCATATGATAGGGCAAGACACCTGTTACAATGGAAACCTTATGAGGTTCAGGATTAATAATAAGATCTTTAAGATGCTCTTGTACCTCATCCATAAAGGAACGCATGATACCAACACCATTTTCTATCTGTCCGTATCCTTCATAATAGTCAGCGGATGGTAAATCATATCCTGCTTTAATATACCACTCATCACTGGCAAATACAAATCTGGTGCCATATTCTTTAAGAAATATGTCCTGCCAGCCATGAATCTGATCAAGGACCTTAGCTGCATCCTCCTTTGTAAAGGATTCCAGTTCCGTTAGTCCTTCCCTGTATTTGGTTTTACCAAGAGGAACTACAGAAAGGCTTTTCATGTAAGGCAACATCTCTGAAAGCTCTTTTATAGAGCGGTCCAATTCTTCTTTATCATTCCAGTTCTTACATAATACTATTTGGCTGTTCATCGTAATACCGCCATTATAAAGCATCCTAAGTTTTTCAAGAGCATCACCGGCAAACCGGTTCTTTAACATCTTAATACGAAGTTCAGGATTAGTTGTATGAACTGATATATTAACTGGTTCTAATTTGTATTTAATAATACGTTCTATATCATCCTGCTTCATATTGGTTAATGTAATGTAATTACCCTGCAGAAAGGAAAGTCTGGCGTCATCATCCTTAAAATATATAGTCTCACGCATCCCCTTTGGATTTTGGTCTATAAAGCAAAAGATACATTTATTCCTACAGGAGCGATAACTATCCATTAGACTTTCACTAAATACAATGCCTAGGTCCTGTTCATAATCTTTCTCAATCTCTAACTCCCATTCTTCATTATTGGGTTTTCTAATCAATACGGTTAAATATTCATCATTTATTAAGTAATGATAGTCAAAAACATCCTGAATATTCTGGTCATTGATCTTTAGTAATAGATCTCCTGGTTCAATCTCTAGCTCCTCTGCGATACTACCAGGTTCTACTTTATCTATAATATGA
>JAEYRR010000251.1 GCA_023435505.1 Bacillota bacterium
TTCCCTTTACCGGAAATAATCACTTTGGCAGTATCTTTCCCACTGTTTATATTACTCTCATACCTCAGGGTGTAGTCCGTTCCTGCAACCAAGACTGCGTTCCCACGGGCACTATCTGTAATTGTAAGTTTCGGTGTAATTGCTGAGCCTGTATATACCCAATCAGCAATAGGAGCTACTACTATCGTGATATCACTTAAGTTCTTTCCTTTAATCGTAAAGCTCTTTGTTAAAGTACCAGTGTAAAGACCCATACCGATTATTTTCACTTTGGCAGTATTTATGCCACAACCAATATTATTCTCATATTCCAGGGTGTAATCCGTTCCTTCCACTAATGTTGCATTCTCACGGCTACTGTCCGTAATCACTAGTGATGGTTTGATTTCCAAACCTGTATATGACTGTTCTGCAATAGGGTCTACTGTTATTGTACTGTTATCTAAGCCCTTTTTAATTGTAAAGTTCTTTGTTAGGCTTTCCTTATAATTCCCTTGACCCGTAATAATCACTATGGCAGTATCTTTCCCACTGTTTATATTACTCTCGTATGTCAGGGTGTAATCCGTTCCTTCAACCAAGACTGCATTCCCACGAGCACTGTCTGTAATAGTCAGTTTCGGGGTAATTACTGAGCCTGTGTATACCTGGTCAGGTATAGCTTCAACTGCTATGGTACTATCACGTAAGCTCTTCTCGGTAATTGTAAAACTCTTTGCTAGGCTTTCACTATAATTGCCTTTACCGATAATTTTGACTTTGGCAGTATCATTCCCACAGTTTATATTACTCTCATACTCCAGGGTGTAATCCGTTCCTTCAACCAAGACTGCATTTCCACGAGCACTGTCTGTAATAGTCAGTGTTGGTGTAATTCCTGTACCTGTGTATACCTGATTATCAATCGCTTGTACTACTATGGTGCTATCCGTTACTTCTTTCGGACTAATCGTAAAATCTACTTGTTTATCTGGATAAGTGCTGAATAATCCTAAGCCTTTTATAGTAACAGTAGCTTTACCAGCATTAGTATTATTTGAATATTCTACCTCGTAGTCAATTGGAATTTCACTAGTTGTACTGGTAAGTATAACTTCTGGCTCAAGAGCAGTTCCTGTATAGATCTGGTTAGGAATATTCTTAATGCTATAACCATTCCAAATATCTGTATAATCAGTATTACACAATGCGTACTTCTGACTTGTTACTTCCTTAGCGGCGTCATCATCCCAGTAATATCCCCATAACTTAAGGTCATTACCTTCCATTGAATAGTATGACTCATTCTCGCCGTCAAATAATAGCGATACATCTGTATAACATAGGGATAAACTCCCTAGTACGTCATTTGGAGATTTCCGTAACATAACTTTCTTATCGACGTTAAATACTTTAGTCTCCGTATCATCATATGATAATTGGTTGTTCAAAAGTTCTTTCATATTAACGTCTGACTTCCCATACAAACCATCTTCATATATGTTCACTGAGTACTCATACGGAATAATCTTATAATATCTCTTACTAGTAACAGGAGATATCACTTCTGGTACTGCATCTGCATCAACCTCTTGTAACTGATCCTCTACCATCTGATACCATGCTACAGTATCCTCAGCATTTGCAATACCATAATAACGATTATGATCTGCATCCTCATATATATAATACTTGGAACCGTCGCTTGCATCTGTATAGGTCTCCCACTCTAATCCGATATCAATATTATCGCCAATTGTAATAGATGCGCTATCTTCATTATTCTGTTCTGCATAGAGATCTAATACATACCCTCCATAAATTATATCTCCATTAAATGAATCGTCATAGCTATCTCCAGTAATAGTAGGAAGTACGATGTCTGCCTTTGATTTAGCTATAAGAACGCTATCAGCAGTTACATGCATAGAGCCAATCCCATTTAATGTTTCCTCAATTGTTAACTGTGCTTCCTGTGCAGTTAACTCTTTGAAATTAGTCAAGGATTTTATTACATTATCTCTATCTACTTCTACGGTAACATCCTTCGTTCCATTCACTACCTGATTCACTCTGGAATTAATAAACCGTACAGTACCTGAGGATCCTTCTGCAAACATTGAAACCTGTAATGGAGTAGTATTTTCAGTATACAACCCTTCAAACACCAATAACTGATCATTGTGCAAGGTAATACTATCTATGCTATAAGCATGATAATTACCTTGTTTTCTGGAAATTATAGCAAGTGCTTCTATATTATCTGGAACCACAAGATCTTTAAAGGTCTGGTCTTCTCTATTTACCTCAATAGCTGTATAGTCGAATCCTGCACATCGGGCAATGACCATTGCATGATCTGCTGTAGCTGTAGGGAAACCATTATAATAATAGAAATCTTCATGCCCTATTTTCTTGAAATTCTCTTCATCAAGGCCCATAACACCAAGAAAATTAAGGTCTCTATTATGCAGCTTACCATCAATATCAATAAAGTAATTACCGTAATCCCAGCATTCTACCTTATTAAGGGATGCAAGATCAAATCCATGCTCTAAGGAGCCAAAACTCATATACTGCATATTCTCATATGGGTACTCTTCTGACAGAGAATAATCTGCTATTTTTCTATCTTCGGTATCAAAAGACTCTACGGTATAATACGTTACATAAACTCTGTTGTTAGCATTCCAGACATCGTTATCTGTGATATCTGTAGCTTGGTCAACTATAATAACATAATCTGAGTTATCAGGGCCAGCCTCAATTAGATAATACTCATTATCATCAAGACGAATATACCTTCTACCCTCTTCTCCATACCAAACATCGTACTCTGTTGTATCATTTAATCTTACCCTATTTATTCCCAGTTCGATATCTCCAGTAAACTCCGGAACAAGAATTTGGTCATCATTCGTTGGGTAACCCTTATAGGATAGATGGAATTCATTGTTACCATATATGTCTTTAAAGCTTACCTTGTTATACACATATATACCATCATTCTTAATAGGAGTGATGTTTAGGTTGTAGCTATTTACGATATTACAACAGTCAATATTAGAGAGTCCAGATAAAGTATTATCATCCATAAGAGTCAGAATACCTTTATCATTACCCGTAATTACACCATCCAAACCAAACCTACGAATACATAGCTGACTGTCATCCTCTCTTGTTAAGGTCCCGTTGTCATCTCCATTGTATTGGATATTCCCTTTATAGTTACCCTCCACAATCAAAGAACCCTCATGTTCTATTGTTATGGTGCGAAGTTCTTTTAACGACATAGTATAGTTTGATAAGATATAGTGACAGCCTGTTGGTACTGTAATATCTTCTACTGATGTACTATCATATAACTGCTGGATAAATACATAATTTTCTCCGTTGCACTGAGTGGTAATATCTTCTAATGTTCCTACCGCTAGGAGTTGTCCAAACTCAACATAACCTTTGTCAGCAAAATCTTCATAGCCTTGTTGGTCTATCTGATAAGCCACAAAATCTTTAGGATTTGTTACATGAATGTAGCCATCCTTCTTTTCACTATAGGAACCATAAGTACTTATATTTATAGCGCCATCCTCTAACCTCTCTATGAATGGTGCTCCTTCATGATAATAATTTAAATCATAACTCCAGTATTCATCATTAGCAAACTCAATCCCAGAATTACCGACTATATTCATAAGAGTATTAAAATCTACAGTAAGAAGCTGTCCCATACTGCAAGACTCAGAATTAGCTGTATGATCATGGGCCTTATGCATATCATAGCTTTCTTCATAAACAGCAGATTCTTCGTCTTTAAAGCTATTATATACTTTTATTTGTACCCCTTCATTATACTGTACACGTTCTGGGTTTGTAGGCTCTTCACAAGGCTCAGTTATGTCATCTTTCAGTGTATACCACACATCATCAATGTACACATACTCCTGGTACCTATCCTCAATATTCTCATAATACTTAACAGCATAGTGATCCTTATCAGGATTAGCATCATCTGGATCGGAATCATACCAGTATCTTGCTGTGGTCTGTCCCAGGCTAATTTCCCCTTTGATCGTAACATTTGGGTAAACTCCATTGTCATACTCATATAACAATCTAAGACTATTATTCTCATAAACTGTTGTACCATCAAAAGTATCCGTATATGCATTTGCAATGGACGTCACATTATTAAGAGTAACTGTTGAATCACTTCCCAAATACAGTTCTGGTCCGTCTTTCAGTTCAAGGGTATCCGTAACGCTTAATGCCTTATCTACATACAGACTTCCCTGTAACTTTAGGTTTGTCACGTCAGTGATAGCTTTGACCACATTATCATCTCTTATGGTCATATCTATACCTGGTTGACAGGTGATTTCTCCTGCTAATCGACAATTCTGCAACAGTACATTACAACTTTTGTTCTCCTGGGTTCCAGTAACACTTAATGCAATCTCATTTGAGTCTGTACACTCTATGCTATTCAAAACTAAACTTGAACCACTCGCGATTGCAATATCACCAATTGATACCATTCCATGAGTTTCGGTTACATCATCCCAGTATCCAGCGAGTGTAAGTCCTGTTACATTTTCTGGAATTGTAATATCTCCAAGGCTAATATTATCTTTTTCCATATTGACTCTATAATACCCGGTATCAAGAGAAGGGAGGCTCTGCATCAATAAACTTAGCGAATTAGTTTTTAAAAGTTCTTCTCCATATCCATCATTTCTAAAGTCTTCCTCACTAATGGTGTTTAAAATTACTGTTATATCATTCCAGTCAATTGCTCCTCCATCCAAATCAATATGTAGGTTATTAGTGTTATAATAACGTATGATATCCTTCATTATTAGTGGAAGTGCTACATCTGGAGCTAAATCAACAACCTTAGTGCCCGCAGACAGATCACAATCCTCCCATTTTTCACTCCAATAACTATCCATCGTTACAAACCGAAGGTTGACAACACAATTACGTGTCGATAGGTTCTCCTCATTCACTTCTTCTGCGCTATCAGCAATTACCTGCTCTTCATCTCCTTCAGCGTTTTGTACTGTCTCTATACGATGATATCCGTCCTCTTTCTTTACATACTCTAAGTAATTCTCATCATCGACACGGTAATAATACACCGTATAGAACTCACCATCAAACATTCTTCCTTCTAAACCAAGGTCTATAGAACCATTAAAATTAGGAAGTTCTTTGGATATTTCTGGATATCCTATATAATTAAGATTAAGATTCCCAAATCCTGTTATTTTATTAAAGATGACACGTTCATAGCCCCCATCAACCCTAGGGATTATATTAAGGTCAGTATCAGAACATAACACCAACTCCTCAACTTCCTTTAATCCATAGATTTGATTGCCTCTTCTAATACATAAAGCTCCTGTATTGTTACCAGAGATACTACCATTTATGTTGGCATTCATTAGAGTTAGTTTAGAACCTACACTACCATTATATTGTATGTCCCCCTTATAGTTACCGGTAAGGATACACTCTGCATTAGCACCTAAATCTATCCTATTAATCACTCCTGGATTCTCTCTACAATCAATTACTACATGTGCATTTTCTGGTATGGTAATCTGCTCGCCATCTGTATCTAAGCCAAGCTTATTACTGATATATAGGTAGTCTTCTGCCTCTAACTTTGTAAGAATATCACTTATGGAACCCAGAGTCTTATTGCCTACTGGATTAAGAGTATCTTTATTCTCATAGGCCTCGTACTGTTCTTTCGTAATGGCTTGGCCTTCATAATCCGTAGGATTATGTAACACTGCATAATAGTCGGTGACTGTTTTTTTGACATAATCAACCGCTGACATCCTTACTTCACCATCTACTTTATTGACGATTCTTGTATTATACCAATTAGTTTGATCAGTAAAATTATAGCTGGCATCTAAAGTAAGACGCAGCTCATATTCAATTGACGCTAATGTACTTTGGTCAATCATACATACCTGCTTATTGGTAAGCTCACTTACACGTTTACCGTCTAACTGCCCAAAATCATAGTCAGGAGTAAAGGCATCTATTGCATCTGAATTATCATAGAAAAGTATCTCTACCCCTTTCGAATAGACATCAGGTCGAAGTGAAT
>JAEYRR010000313.1 GCA_023435505.1 Bacillota bacterium
GGATAGGAGGTTCTATTATAGATCCAGCTTTCATCGAAGAGTATCTGGGTATGCGTGTGGAATCTGTGGATGAAGTGGAGATTATTCGCCGTATGACAGAGCAAATCTATGATCAGGCAGAGTATGAGAAAGCACTACGGTGGACAAAAGAGAAGTGTAAAGAAGGCTATGACAAGAATCCAGACTCCGTGAAAGCCTCCGAAGAAAAGAAAGAGGAGACATGGGAGTTTGTTGTGAAGATGATGCTTATTATGAAAGATCTTATGAATGGTAATCAGAATCTTCCCGTGGGGTGTGAGGAAGAGATGGTTGGACACAATGCAATTGCAGCTGGATTCCAGGGGCAAAGGCAGTGGACTGATTTCTATCCAAACTGTGATTATCCGGAAGCCTTATTAAACACCTCTTTTGACTGGAATGGAGCCAGAGAGCCATACATACTTGCAACAGAAAATGATGTCCTTAATGGCCTTGGGATGCTGTTTATGAAATTACTTACCAACCGACCACAGATATTTGCTGATGTTCGTACTTATTGGAGCAGTCAGTCTGTTAAAAAAGCTACCGGTTATGAGGTTGAAGGCCATGCAAAGGATGCGGATGGGTTTATTCACCTAATTAATTCTGGAGCAGCTTGCCTAGATGCATGTGGGGAAGCGATAGATTATGATGGCAATCATGTTATAAAACAATGGTATGAGATTACAGAAAAAGATCAAGAAGCGATTTTAAATGCTACTACATGGTGTGCAGCAGACAATGGGTATTTTAGAGGCGGTGGTTTCTCTTCCAGATTTGAAACCAAGGCAGAGATGCCATGCACGATGATACGACTCAATTTAGTTAAGAATCTGGGACCAGTATTACAGATTGCGGAAGGTTGGACATTACATCTTCCTGAAGAGGTATCGGATACTTTATGGAAACGTACAGATTATACATGGCCATGTACCTGGTTTACCCCAAGGTGCACAAAACAAGGGGTATTTAAGACTGCTTATGATGTAATGAACAACTGGGGAGCTAATCATGGAGCTATTAGTTATGGGCATGTTGGTGCCGATTTAATTACCTTAGCTTCTATTCTCAGAATACCGGTATCTATGCATAATGTGCCGGAGGAAAAGATTTTTAGACCAGCTGTATGGAATGCATTTGGAAGTAATCAAGAAGGACAGGATTTTAGAGCCTGTGAAGCTTATGGTCCTATGTACAAAACAATCCGGTAAGAGCAATCTTAAAGTATGTGATGGGATTAACATTGATAATTATTCGGTGTCATGATACTATTTTCATGACACCAAATGATAAATTTGTATTAAGTATAAAGGAGAACCTATGGCTGCAACAATACGGGATATCAAAGAGAAAACGGGTTTATCGCTGGCCACTATATCGAAGTATCTCAATGGTGGAAACGTTCTGCCTGAAAACAAAATAAGAATAGAGGCCGCGATTAAGGATCTGCATTATGAAGTAAATGAGATAGCAAGAGGACTTGTCACGAATAAGACAAGAACGGTTGGTGTTGTTGTTTATAGTGTTGAAAGCTTATTTAACGGAACCCTGCTTCATCATATTGCAGATAGATTAAGAAAGAGTGGATATGGGCTTTTGATTTGTGATTCTGGTAATGATGAAGAGGTTGAGGCTAAAAATATTCGTTTTTTATTAAGTAAAAAAGTTGATGGTATCATTGTCATTCCTGTGGCTAAGAAAAGTGCATTCCTAAATCCCGTGCAAAATGCTGGATTGCCAGTAGTGCTATTAGACCGCTCATTACAAGACTCTGCATTTGACTGTGTAAGAATTGACAACAGAATGGCAGCCTATAGAGCTGTTAATCTTCTAATTGAAAACAAGCATAAGAATATCGCCGTGATCTGCAGTAATGAGGAATACACAGGATGCGAACGTTATAAAGGTTTTTTTGATGCGATGCAACAGGCAGAGCTTGTAGTACCTGTAGACTACCAGAAGATGGGGAGCCATTCCATCGAATTTGGTTATGCCAGTATGAAACAACTACTTGAGCTGTCAACACCTCCAACCGGAGTGTTTATGAGCAATTATGAACTTACGCTGGGAGCTGTTATGGCGGTAAATGAGTCAAATTATAGCTGTCCAAAGGACATCTCGTTACTTGGCTTTGATGATTTAATTCTGTCTCATGTTGTGGAACCTAGGATGTATATGGTTGTTCAGCCTATGAAGGAAATGGGAGAGAAGACAGTTGAACTGTTGCTAAGTCGAATAGAAGGCAAGGAAACCGGTATGCCTGTTGAGATAGTATTAGGAACAAGAATACAGGAAGGCAACTCCATTATGAGACTCAAAAAGTAATGAATACTTAGAGCTTTTATAAGATAGGAAAAGAAACAGGATGTATAGTGCACATAAGTGAAACGTTTCGCTTATGTGTAGAGATATAATGCGGTTATGGGTTATAGTTTTCTAAAAAAATTGTATATACTAAGAGATTTATATTTTTTTGTAATGGGCGAAACGTTTCGCATTAATATAGGAGAGAGTATGGGAAATCTATTATTGGGTATTGATATAGGAACATCCGCATGTAAAGTGGCAGCATTTAATCTTGACGGCTTGGTATTAGCACAATCCAATCAACCATACCAGGTATACTATCCTAGAAGTGGATGGGCTGAACAAGATGCTGATGAATGGTGGAGTGCAATACGGCAGGGAATCAGGGAAGTGTTAGCCAGTGATAGGGTAAGTGCTGAAGAGATCTTAGGCATTGGAGTGGATGGACAAAGCTGGTCAGCTATTCCGGTTAGCAAAGAAGGAAAAGCTTTACATAAAACCCCGATCTGGATGGATACCAGAGCAAGGGAAATTTGTACCCAAGTGAAAGACAAAGTAGGGGAAGATACAATATTCGCTATTGCAGGCAATGATTTTTTGCCTAGTTATTCAACACCAAAGATGGTTTGGTTTAGGGAGGAAAGGAAAGATGTCTTTGATAAGACTTATAAATTCCTCCAAAGCAATAGTTATATTGTTTATAAGCTTACAGGCGTAATGAGTCAGGACTATTCCCAAGGATATGGAATACACTTTTTTGATATGAATACACTTACCTATGATACAGAACTCGCCAAGAAGATGGGACTTTCAGTAGATTTGGTTCCGGAGTTATTTAGGAGTGATGAGATTGTTGGCACTGTATCAAAGAAAACGGCAATGGAAACAGGACTCCACGCAGGTACCCCGGTTGTAGCCGGGGGCCTGGATGCCGCTTGTGGCACCTTGGGTGCCGGGGTATATAAAGCTGGTCAAACTCAGGAACAAGGTGGCCAGGCCGGTGGAATGAGTATCTGTACCGAGAAGGCATTGGCACATAAGAAGTTAATTCTCAGTCCTCATGTAGTTCCAGGAAGATGGCTGCTTCAAGGCGGCTCAGTTGGTGGCGGAGGTGCATTGAGATGGTTTCGCCAGGAATTGGGAAAGGATGATAGCTTTGACGCCTTGACTGAGGAGGCAGCAAAGATTACATCTGGGTCTGATGGTGTTGTTTTTCTACCGTATATGGCAGGAGAACGATCTCCAATCTGGGATCCTGATGCAAAGGGAGTATTTTATGGCCTGACCTATGAAAAGACCAGAGGCCATATGATTAGAGCTATCTTAGAGGGAGTCGCCTATTCGTTAGAGCATAACCTTAGAACTGCCAGAGAGGTAGGAGTTACAGTTGACACGTTAAATGCTATGGGTGGAGCCTCTAATTCATATTTGTGGACTCAGATTAAAGCGGATGTAACCGGTAAAAGAATACAGGTCCCTACTTCAGATACGGCAACCACATTAGGGGCAGCAATTCTTGCTGGTATTGGCTGTGGAGTATACAAAGATTATGAGGAAGCAGTCGCACAGACCATTACCATAACGAGAGTGCATGAGCCTAATAAAGAGAATCATAGGATCTATGAGAAGGGGATTAACCTGTACCTGCAATTATATGAGGATTTGAAAGAAACCTTTGCTAGATACCATTGATGGATAGAGTAAGGAGGATTTAAAGTGAAAGCAGGAGTAGTACATGCAAGAAATGACATTAGATATGAAGAAATAAAAAAGCCGGAGACTGAGCCGGGGAAGGTTCTGATTAAAGTAAAATACACGGGAATCTGTGGTTCCGATATTCCCAGAGTAAATGGAGATGCTTGTCACTATTTTCCCAATGTACTGGGGCATGAGTTTTCTGGAATGGTAGAAGCCATAGGAGAAGGGGTTACTACTATAAAACCGGGAGATCGGGTAGCAGGAGTCCCTTTGGTACCTTGCATGAAATGCGAGGATTGTCAAAAGGGTAACTATTCCTTATGTAAAAACTATAGCTTTATCGGCTCAAGAGAGTTTGGAAGCTTTGCGGAATATGTGTCGGTTCCGGAGAGAAATGCGGTAAAGTTTGATGAAGAAGTAAGCTTTGAAAAAGGTGCCTTTTTTGAGCCTGCAACAGTGGCGCTTCATGGCCTTAGGCGGGTGGATTATAAAGGCGGGAAGATAGTAGCGATTCTTGGTGGTGGTACCATTGGAATGTTGACCATGCAGTGGGCGAAGATCTTTGGGGCAAGTAAGGTTGTTGTCTTTGATATTTTAGATGAAAGACTGGAACTTGCGAAAAGGCTGGGCGCTGATGATACAGTCAATTCTAGCAAAGAGACCTATTTAGATGAGGTTAGGCGCATTACAGATGGTATGGGATTTGACTATGTGTATGAGACAGCAGGCAATACCATTACTATGAAGATGGCATTTAAACTGGCAGCTAATAAAGCACAACTATGTTTTATTGGGACACCTACCAAAGAGCTTTCCTTCTCTGTAGAGGAATGGGAAAGCATGAATCGAAAAGAGTTTACAATGACTGGGTCATGGATGAGTTACTCAGCTCCCTTCCCTGGAGATGAGTGGGAGTTGACTGCACATTATTTTAAAACAGGTGAACTGAAATTTGATGAATCCTTTATTTTTAAGAAAATACCTCTCTCTCAGATTGATACCGCTTTTGAGATGTATAATACGCCAGGTATGGTAAAAGGAAAAATATTAATTGATAGTGAAGCATAAGTATGTCAGCTACTTGCAAACATAAATTCATATTTATAAGGAGGAATAGTTATGGTTATAGATAGTTCAAGAGTCCCAAAGGTTACACTTAATACAGGAGATCAGATTCCATGCATAGGGATGGGCACATTTGGATCCGACCGGTTTACTGCAGAGGAGGTTTCTAACGCTGTAGCAGGAGCAATCCGGGCTGGATATCGTATGTTCGACTGCGCTGCATGCTATGGAAATGAGGATCTAATCGGCGAGGTATTTCACAATGCATTTACTGAAGGTGTAGTGGAGAGAAAAGATATGTACATCATGACAAAGGTATGGAATGATATGCACCGTCAGGTGGAAAAATCATGTCGTAAGAGTATTGAAGATCTGCAGTGTCAGTACATAGATTTGTTTTTTATTCATTGGCCATTCCCTAATTATCATGCACCACATTGTGATGTGGATTCACGTAATCCTGATTCTAGACCATTTTCAGTAGAGGAATTTATGGATACCTACAGACAGTGTGAAGCTTTGGTAGATAAAGGGCTAATTCGTCACATTGGAATCTCTAATATGACCATTCCTAAGTTAGAAGCAGTAATTGATAAGTTCAGAATTAAGCCAGTTGCCTGTGAGATGGAAATACATCCTTGTTTCCAACAGAAAGAACTATTTGACTATCTGGTTGCCCATGATATTAAACCTATCGGATTCATGCCTTTAGGATCTCCACAAAGACCGGAAAGAGATATGGAGCCGGATGATATAGCAGATATGCAGGTACCACAGATTAAAGAGATTGCAAAGAATCATGGAGTACATCCAGCTATCGTAGCCTTAAAGTGGGCAGTTCAGAGGGGGCAGATTCCGATTCCGTTCTCCATCCATGAGATGGAATATGTAAGTAATCTAGAGTCCACAGTGACGGAACCATTGACAGAGGAGGAGATGAGTATTATTGCAACTCTGGAAAAGAATAACCGCCTTGTGAAAGGTCAGGTATTCTTATGGTCAGGAGCCAAGGACTGGCATGATTTATGGGATGAAGATGGAGTAATCGTAGATTGTCCAGACGCAAACTAACATAGAGAAAAGTGAATATTGTCCTATATTTTTCCAGAGATGTATGATAGGTTAGGATTGACAGATATTTACAATTGATAGATAATGTTGATAGAGAGTGAAACGTTTCGCCCTAGATGAATATTATTATATCAGAATATGAGTATGTACATAATAGGAGGGTAAACAGATGGAATTAGTAACAACCAAAGAGATGCTAATAACAGCCAATAAGAATGGTTATGCAGTAGGTGCATTTAATGTAGAGAACATGGAGATGGCAATGGCAGTGGTAAAAGCTGCAGAGGAACTTAAAGCGCCTATCATATTACAGACCACTCCATCTACTGTACGGTATGCAAACCTATCTCTTTATCATGCGAATATCAAAACACTGGCTGAAGGGGCAAAGGTTCCAATCGCTTTGCATCTGGATCATGGGGATAGTTTCGATTTGGCAATGAAGGCTTTAAGAATTGGCTATACATCCATTATGATTGATGGCTCTCACAAATCTTTTGAAGAGAACATAGAGATTACACGCTCTGTTGTAAATGCATGTAAACCGTCAGGGATACCGGTTGAGGCGGAACTGGGTAAAGTGGGAGGTAAGGAAGATGATCTTGACTGCAACGATCCTGGGTACACAGAGCCGGAGGATGCAGTGAGATTTGTTACAGAAACGGGAATCGATTCTCTAGCTATAGCCATTGGAACAGCTCATGGTCTGTATAACGGAGAACCTAAGCTAGATGTAGAGAGACTTTCTCAGATAAGAAATCTGGTTACCATTCCTTTGGTTCTTCATGGGGCATCGGGTTTGGCGGATAGCGCAGTCAAGGAATGTATCTCTAGAGGAATCAGTAAAGTGAATTTTGCAACGGAATTGAGAATTGCTTATAGCAATGGAGTAAAGGAATATCTAAACGATCATCCAGATAATTTTGATCCTAAGAAATATGGAACCAGAGGCATGGAATTAGTAACCGAACTGGTGAAGGAAAAGATCAGAGTTTGTGGAAGTGACTATAAAGCATAATGCTTATAAGGGATAACGACTGTATTTGGAGAAGACACATATAGATACTATGTATTAGGTGGGAGGAAGAAAATTGGAAAGACTGAAACAAAATCCAATTGTAAAAAAACTCGGGTTTAATAGGATCGTATTATGTGGTGTGCTGTTGTTGATGTATCTGCTTTTCAGCTTAGTTTGTACTAATTTTGCTGGGTTGCCAAGAATTCTAAGTGCACTGAATTACGCCTATTTTCTCGGATTTTTATCTCTTGGTGTAACATTTGTAATTGCTACAGGTGGAATTGATTTTTCCATCGGACCGGTTATGTTCTGCTCAGCCCTTGTTTCCGGCTATTGCTTAACACATTTTCAACTACCGGTTTTGCTTTGCCTGTTAATCAGTATTTTAGTGGGTACAGCATTTGGAGTGTTTAATGGATATCTGGCATCGTATTGGTCAGTGCCTCCATTTATTGTTTCTATGGCAAGTATGAATATTGCAAAGGGTGTTGCTTCGGTATTTACGAAAACCCAATCTGTAAGCTGGCCTCAGGGAAATAAAGATGGAGGATGGTTCCGTAATCTGGTCAAAGTCGGGGACTTCCCTGTTGGACTGGTTATCTTTCTTCTGTGCGCCATCCTATGTGCCATACTTCTTAACAAGACCAAAGCAGGTCGTTACATAATAAGCCTTGGAAGTAATAAAGAGGCAGTTAGATTATCAGGTGTTAATGTTAAAAAGTGGCAGATGCTTGCTTATATCATCTGCGGAACCTTAGTTGGTATTGCGGCTATTTTCTTTGTGGCTACGTATACAACAGTTCAGCCTGGTTATGGAGATCAATATAACAATGAAGCAATTGCAGGTTGTGTTATGGGTGGTACGTCCATGGCAGGAGGACTGGCTTCTATTGGTGGTACCGTAATTGGTGTATTTATCATTGCCCTTCTACAGGAAGGAATTCTGGCCCTTGGCTTTACAAAGGATTATCAGCTTATTATTACCGGAATTATTGTTATTGTAGCGGTATACGCTGACGTTGTTGCAAGGCGCAGAAAGAATTAATGATTAGCATGAATTAAGGCTAAGCCGGAATAGAAAGGTGAAGGTAATAGAATGGGTGAAGTAATTTTAACATTGAAAGAGATTGATAAATCTTTCCCTGGTGTGCATGCGTTAGATCACGTTAATTTTGAAGTGAAAATGGGTGAAGTTCACGCTCTGATGGGGGAGAATGGCGCCGGTAAATCTACACTGATGAAGGTGCTGACAGGTATTTATACAAAGGACTCAGGCACCATTATATATGAAGGCAAGGAAGTAAACTTCAGTAATACAAGAGAGGCTCAGGATGCAGGTATCGTAATCGTACATCAGGAGTTGAATATGTTAGGTCATCTTACGGTAGCGCAGAATATTTTTATTGGCAGGGAGTTTAAAAAGGGCATTACAATCGATGATAAAAGGATGAATCAGGAAGCAAAAAAGCTCTTTGATAGACTACAGATAGACATTAATCCATCAGAAACTATGAGCAAGCTTACAGTAGGGAAGCAGCAGATGTGTGAAATTGCAAAGGCTATTTCACATAAAGCAAAGGTTATTATCTTTGATGAACCATCTGCCGCAC
>JAEYRR010000047.1 GCA_023435505.1 Bacillota bacterium
ATTCTTGAGTATATCAATTCCTTTGTCAGAGCACTGTCAAAGGGGGATTGGGATGTTCTGTTAAACAAGGGGGCTGTTTTGGTCCCATTTGGCATCGGCGTAGTTTTTGGGATTTTTGTAATTGCCAAGATTATTGAGATTCTCCTTCGTAAGTGGGAAACCCTTACGTTTAGTGCGATACTCGGTCTGGTTGCAGCTTCTCCATTTGCTGTATTAATGAATGCAAGAATACCAGCCCTGGGATTTGGCAATATATCTGCCAGTGTACTTGCTTTTGCTGTCGGTTTTGCGATAGCTTATTTCTTGGGAAGAGAATAACACTTATTGACAATAATCAGAATGTAGCTTATAATCATCTTATTGCAACTCGTTTGCAATAAGATGATTTTTTTGTGCACAATGAGCCTTTAAAGTATTTGTACCCACTGACGGAGTCAGGAGGGGATGAAAAGGCCATAAGAAAGGATAGAGAAATGGCAAGGAATAAAGGGAAAAAACTAATTTTACTAGCTGGTATTATGGTTGGAATAACTGCCATTAGTACTCTTATTACTTATGGGATTAATCCTCCCCAAAAAAATACGGAGTCCAAAGTCAACTCCACGAATCTAGGGGAGAATAAAATAGATACTATAATAACATCCTTTTATCCAATGTATATAGCGGCACTGAACCTGACTGATGGGATAGAAGGGATTAAGGTAGAAAATCTGATGAACCAGCAGGTAGGCTGCCCTCATGATTATGAGTTGACCACAAGTGACATGAAGAAGCTAGAAGAGGCTGACATGTTAATTATTAACGGCGGTGACATGGAAAGCTATGTAGAAGAGGTGGCCGGTCGTTACAAAAACCTTATCCTAGTAGATTCTAGTGAGAATATAAGTCTGTTAGAAGGCGAAGAACACTCTCATGAGGATAGTGCCCATGAAGAAGGGGATAATCACGATCATGAAGAGGAGCATGACCATGGTGCAGCTAATGGACATATCTGGATGGATCCAACTAGATATATGTTACAGTTAGAGAATATCACAAGACAATTAATTGCCAACGACAGTGTGCATAAAGAACAATATGAAGAAAATTTAAAGCTCTATAAACAGCGTATTATGAAAGCTTGGAGCCAGTATGAAGAACTGGGAACGAGTAAACAGAGTCAGGTTATTATATTCCATAATGCTATGGAATATCTGATGGAAAGCCTTGGAGTAGAAGTTGTTTATAGTGTAGATATAGATGGAGAGACCTCTCTTAGTGCTGGGGAGATAGCAGAGGTAATTGAGGAAATCAGGGCCCATGATATTAAGGTGCTGTTTATTGAGGCTCAATTTGATTCCAACATAGCCAACCGTATTTCGGAGGAAACTGGAGCAAAAGTGTATGTCTTAGACACAATGGTTTCAGGCGAGCTAACAAAAGATGCCTATATTAATAGTCTAAAGTATAATCTGTCCGTATTAAAAGAAGCATTATATCAGTAAAGGGGAGAATAGGATGAATAAATATATGATATCACAGAATATAGTGGAACCCATTACCCCTGTAGACCAAGAACAGAAGGCTTGTGGCACTCATTGCATTAAAATTAAGGACATTGGAGTAACGTTTGGTGACCAAGTGGTTTTAGAGCATGTTAATCTTCATATCCATTGTGGTAGATTGACAGCTATCATTGGTCGTAATGGAGCGGGCAAATCTACCTTGATGAAAGCGATTCTGGGTGAACTAAGACACACCGGTAAAGTTGAATTTCATCATGGAATTACCGACTGCTGTCAAACAGAAGAAAGTAAAAGGAATAAGAAACTTGAGAAATTAAAAATAGGATATGTACCTCAGTTTTTGAATATTCCAAAAAACACTCCAACCAGTGTGTATGATCTATTTGCAAGCTGTATCAGTAATAAGCCGGTATTCTTATTTAAGAGTAAAAAGTATTATGAGGCAATTAGGACTCAGCTACAGTTTTTTGAGGCTGGTGAGCTGATTGATAAGGCTGTTTGTGATCTGTCAGGAGGAGAATTACAGCGAGTACTGCTTTCTATTGCTACGATGCCAATTCCCAATCTGCTTTTATTAGATGAGCCGGTTTCAGGTATCGATCAGAATGGAATGGATTTATTTTATAAAAATATTGTAAATCTGAAAGAGCATTATGATTTGGCGGCTATTCTAATCAGTCATGATTTAGAGTATGTGGCCAAATATGCAGATTATGTAGTGCTCTTGGACAGAGTTATATTAAAGGAAGGCACTCCAAAAGAAGTGTTTTCAAGTGAGGAGTTTAAGAAGGTATTTGGGAATGCCAGATATATGGAGGAGGAAGCATGAACGTAATTTATGATATATTAGAAACATTGCTTCCATTTCAGTGGATTCAGTATGATTTTATGAAAAATGCCCTAGTGGCCATTCTAATCATTACTCCTTTATTTGGCCTACTTGGAACGATGATTGTGAATAATCGTATGGCATTCTTTTCAGAGGCCCTAGGTCATTCTGCTTTTACAGGAATCGCCATAGGTGTAATCTTTGGCATTGCTGAAACCAACCTGTCTATGGTAGTATTTGCTGTCACATTTGCATTATTATTAAATAAGATCAAACGTATGAATACCATTTCCACAGATACCATCATATCTGTATTTGCCTCCTTCAGTACAGCTATAGGACTTGTGATCTTGTCTAAGGGCGGAAACTTCTCCCAATATTCCAATCTTTTAGTGGGGGATATCTTAAGCATTACGGCAAAGGAAATACTATTC
>JAEYRR010000134.1 GCA_023435505.1 Bacillota bacterium
TTGTAAAGGCCTATCAGACAAACAATGAGGTTGTAGCAATGACTGGTGATGGTGTAAATGATGCACCTGCACTAAAAGCTGCTGATATCGGATGTTCTATGGGGCAGACCGGTACTGATGTTGCCAAAAACGCCTCCGATATGATTCTTACCGACGATAATTTTGCAACTATTGTGGAGGCGGTGCGGGAAGGCAGAGGTATCTATGACAACATAAAGAAGGCCATTCATTTTCTCCTTTCCAGTAACATCGGTGAAATCATGACTATCTTTGTAGCCATTATATTAGGTCTTCCTACTCCTTTAGTTGCCGTGCAGCTATTATGGGTGAACCTCGTAACCGACTCCCTGCCGGCAATTTCTCTTGGTGTGGAGCCAGTAGAAAAAGATATTATGAACCGTAAGCCAATATCTCCTTCCAAAAATATTTTTGCTGACGGTTTAGCCTACAAAATATTATTTGAAGGCTTTATGATCGGAGCTTTAGCTCTATCTGCCTTTTATATCGGATATCAGGTATATGACACCCTGGGGGGACGTTTTTATGCTGAACCTGAAATTGGGCGTACCATGTGTTTTGCCGTATTATCCCTAAGCCAGTTATTTCACTCCTTTAATATGCGTAGTAATGATTCCATCTTTTACATTGGTTGGTTTACCAACATAAAGTTAATCCTGTCGTTCTTAATATGTAGTTTTATGCAAATTATTGTTATCTCTCTTAAGCCTCTTGCCTCTGTCTTTAAGGTAGTTCCCCTTACTTTGAACCAGTGGTTTTTAGTTCTTATGCTATCAGCTCTACCGATTATCATTGTGGAATTGCAAAAGAAAGCAAATCGTTCAAGAAAAAATAACGAATAGAATCGTACATTATTCCTATTGATTTTATATTGTTGTATAAGATAGAATAATATATATTACTTGTGCTTCTTATAAAAAATAACTAGGAGGAAACTTATGAGTACATATGCAAAAAACAAACATTATGATGCTTCTCTGGAATACAATGTATCCCTGTACGATAGGCTTCCTTATATCAGGGATGAAGATGTGTGTGGTGCTGAAAAAGTAGCTTTAACCAGTGGAAATGTGGTGAAGAATTATTCTTTTAAGGATGATTCTCCCTGTGTGATATCCAATCATGATGAGCAGACAAAAGCCTATCTCTATAAACTGGAACAGGAAATCTTAAAAGGTATTCAAAAAGAACATGATGATTATGTGAATGAAGCGATTAAGACTGGCTTAACAAATAAGGATGGCCAGTAATACAAAAACTCCCAGAAGCTGTAACGTTTCTGGGAGTTTTTACGTTTTCTATTAGAAGTCCCGGTCTAACTGAAAAGCTCGTTTTCCCAGGTATACTGCACTTTCACCTAATTCTTCTTCAATACGAAGAAGCTGATTATACTTAGCTACACGATCCGTTCTGGAAGGTGCACCTGTTTTTATCTGTCCGGCATTGGTTGCCACAGAGATGTCTGCAATGGTAGTATCTTCTGTCTCACCAGAACGATGGGACACAACTGCTGTCCAACGATTGTGCTGAGCCATGGTAATAGCATCTAAGGTTTCTGTTAAGGAACCAATTTGGTTAACCTTAATTAAAACGGAGTTACTAACCTTGTCGACGATTCCTTTGGTAATACGCTTGGTGTTAGTAACGAATAAATCGTCGCCTACTAACTGTACCTTGCCGCCAAGTTGTTTGGTAAGCATACTCCAACCTTCCCAATCCTCTTCCGCCAAACCATCCTCAAGAGAAATAACTGGATAGCGGTTGCAAAGATCTTCCCAGTACTCAACCATCTGAGATTTAGTCTTATATTCTCCTGATTTCCAGAAGAGATAATCTCCTTTTCTTCCGGCTTTTTCTGCTTCATCATACATCTCAGTCGCAGCTGCATCAATGGCAATAAAGAAATCATCTCCAGGTTTGTAACCTGCTGCATTAATTGCTTTTACCAGATACTCAAGTGCCTGCTCATCAGAACTGAACTTAGGAGCAAAACCGCCCTCGTCACCTACTGCTGTCACATACCCATCTTCCTTTAGAATTTTCTTTAAGGTATGGAATACGGTTGCACCCCATTCCAGTGCTTGGCTAAAAGAGTTAGCTCCTACTGGCATAATCATGAACTCCTGTATATTTAAACTGGAGTCTGCATGCTTTCCACCATTGATGACGTTCATCATTGGAACCGGTAAGGTCTTGGCATTTACTCCTCCAATATATTGGTATAAAGGTAAATCCATATATTCTGCTGCCGCCTTTGCTACTGCTAGGGATACTCCTAAAATGGCATTGGCTCCAAGTTTTCCTTTATTCTCAGTACCGTCGGCTGCAATCATAGCCCGGTCAATGTCTACTTGATTTAAAGCATTCATGCCCTCTACGGTCTGGGCAAGTACCGTATTTACATTTTCAACAGCCTTCTTAACACCAGTACCTAAGTATCGACTCTTGTCACCATCTCTTAATTCTACTGCTTCAAATGCTCCAGTAGAAGCTCCTGAAGGAACAGACGCTCTTCCAATTGTTCCATCTTCTAAAGTAACCTCAACCTCTACTGTTGGATTTCCTCTAGAATCCAGTATTTCTCTTCCGTGAACGTGTGTAATATAAATTCCTGATCTCATATAACCATCCTTTCCAAGACGTATTTTATACGTGTATTGTGGACATATGCATAAGTCCATCAACTAATACTATTTGCAAAAAACTATTCTTTTACTCAAATTTTTCTTTCAAATATCTCACATAGTAACTAGGATTAAATTTCTCCTTTGTCATGTGAAATAATAATTCATTTATGTCATACATCATGCCATATTGATGAATCTGATCTCGTAAAATTTCTTTTACTGCCTTTAGATTACCATTTATTAGTTTATTTTTCAATTGTTCCTTTGCTAACAGATGATAATATATCTCAGCTGCTATTGCACTTCCCACTGCGTATGATGGAAAATAGCCAAAATCCCCACAAGCCCAGTGGGTATCCTGAAGGACTCCTTCACTATCAGTTTCAGGTCTGATTCCTAGATATTCCTCACATTTTTTGTTCCACGCTTCTGGTAACTCTTCCACTGTAATTTCATCATTAAACAGCATTTTCTCCAGCTCATAGCGGATGATAATGTGTAACGGGTAGGTTAGTTCATCTGCATCAATACGAATCAGTCCCGGCTTTACTTTATTGATACCTTCCATATATTTATCTAAGGATACATTTTTAAACTGCTCTTTAAATGTGTCAACCAGTTTGCCGTATATCGGTTCCCAGAACTCTCTGCTTCTACCTACATTATTCTCATAAAATCTGGATTGGGATTCGTGCATGGCCATAGATGCCCCAGTTCCTGCTATAGTTAAGGTTAATTTATCACTGACTCCCATCTCATAGATGGCGTGACCGCCTTCATGTATTGCACTAAATATGGCTCCAATCAGCCCATTTTTAGTAAAATGATTGGTAACCCGTACATCCTTATTATGCAGGTTGATGGTAAATGGATGGGCACTTTCTCCTACGACTCCTTTTGAGAAATCAAAGCCGATGTATTCCAAAAGAAAACGACAGAACTCCTTTTGCTTTTCTATGTCAAACTCTTGAAAGACAAAATCATCGTCTATCTTTTCATGCTCTTTCGTTACTTTTTTAATAAGTGGGATTAACTCCTTCTTCAAATAATCAAAGAATTTATCCAAGTCTTCTGTTTTCAGACAAGGTTCATACTCTGCCAAAAGAATATCATAAGGATTCTCCCCTTCTTTTTTCTGGTAAGCAGCAAAATTCTTTTTATATTCAATGACTTTTTTAAGCATCGGTGCAAAGGAAGCAAAATCATTGTTCTTTCTTGCCTTGGCCCAAGCAATGGAACTTCTTAAGGTCAATTCATGATAATCCACATACTCTTTTGCAGGAATACACTTGATACGGTCATAATTTATCCGAAGCTGACGAAGGATGCCCTTCTCTTCTTTTGAGAGTTTTTCCTGAGCTTCCGGTTTTTCCAGTTCATTCAGTAGTCTTTGGGTCTCAGAATCCAATAAAGTATCATAAAATTCATTAGACAGTATTCCCACTATCTTACCGGTCTGTTCCTCTGCTTTCTCTGGTGCAAGTGTTTCCATATCCCAATGGTATAGCTCTAGTGTGTTATTGATAGCAGCTAGTTTATCCAAATTAGGTCGTAACTGTTCATACAAATGACTCATGTTCCCATATCCCTTCTATCCATATTTAAATACTTTTATTGTCTCGTATTTTAGTATATACCATCTACTTAAAAAGTATATCACAGGAAAGAGGAACTGAATACAAATGCATAATTATACATTTTACTGAATATTATATGAATATTTCTCTTGCAAATTTGTTCAATCAGCGGTACTATATACAAAAAGGATTATTAATAAGTGATTGACAACAATTCAACAGAAATGAGGGAACGCATATGAAACTTTGGGGCGGACGCTTCACAAAAGAAACTAATCAACTGGTACATAATTTTAATGCTTCCATTTCCTTTGATCAGAAATTTTTTAAACAGGATATACAAGGAAGCATAGCCCACGTCACCATGCTTGCAAAACAGGGAATCCTTACAGACAACGAAAAGAATACAATTATAGAAGGACTGACAGGAATCTGTTCAGATATTGAAAATGGAACCTTAGAGATAGACAGTAGCTACGAAGACATCCATAGCTTTGTAGAAGGGCATCTGATTGAGCGAATTGGTGATACCGGTAAGAAGTTACATACCGGTCGAAGCCGTAATGACCAGGTTGCTTTGGACATGAAATTATATACAAGAGATGAGATTATCCAAATTAATGAACTTTTAAAGAGCCTTTTAACCATTCTGAATAAACTAATGCATCAGCATTGTAATACCATTATGCCTGGCTTTACCCATCTGCAGAAGGCTCAGCCAATCACCCTGGCACATCATATAGGTGCTTATTTTGAAATGTTCAAAAGAGACAGAAGCCGTTTATATGATATTCTAGATAGAATGAATACCTGTCCACTGGGTTCTGGAGCATTGGCTGGTACTACTTATCCACTGGATCGTAATTACTCTGCTGCTCTTTTAAATTTTAAGGAAGCTACTCTTAATAGCATGGATTCCGTTTCCGACCGCGATTATCTGATTGAGCTTCTAAGCGCTTTATCCATTATTATGATGCATTTAAGCCGTTTCTGTGAGGAAATCATTCTTTGGAATTCCAATGAATACCGCTTTGTAGAATTAGATGACGCCTACTCTACCGGAAGTAGCATCATGCCTCAAAAAAAGAATCCTGACATAGCGGAGCTGGTACGTGGTAAAACAGGTCGTGTGTATGGGGCTTTAACCTCTCTTCTCACTACTATGAAGGGACTTCCGTTGGCTTATAATAAGGATATTCAGGAGGATAAGGAGCTTACCTTTGATGCCATCGATACAGTAAAGGGATGTATTGCTTTATTTACGGGAATGGTGGATACCATACAGTTTAATGAGACTGTTATGAAGGAAAGTGCGAAGAAAGGCTTTACAAATGCAACTGATGCTGCTGATTATCTGGTAAGACACGGGATAGCATTTCGGGATGCCCATGGAATTATCGGACAGATTGTTCTTTACTGCATCGACAAGAATATAAGTATTGAAGATATGTCCTTAGAAGAATTAAAGGTAATTAGTCCAGTGTTTGAAGAGGATATTTACGAGGCCATCCGTTTAGAGACCTGTGTAAATACACGTAATACCATTGGTGCTCCTGGAAAAGAAGCCATGAACTATGTTTTAGAGAGAAATGACATGTATTTAGGGGAAGAATAGGATAGAGAAAGTTTTCTTTAAGGAAACAAAAAAAGGATGAAAATCAGGCATAGAGTCTAAGCCGATTTTCATCCTTTTCTTTTTCTTTACTTTAGAAATTAATATACCCCAAATGCTCCAGTAATATCTTTACTCCAATCAGTATTAGAATACATCCTCCCGCTAACTCTGCTTTTGCTTTATAACGGGCTCCAAAAACATGACCGATCTTTACTCCAGCTATAGAGATTAGGAAAGTAGTCACTCCAATAATTGTAACAGCTAACAAAATATGAATCCCTAAAAAGGCAAAACTTACACCAACAGCCAGGGCATCAATACTAGTAGCTATGGCTAGTATCAGCATTACTTTAAATGCAAAGGATGAACAATTCTCTTCTTCTCCCTCTTCACCCCCTAGTGACTCACGAATCATATTGATGCCAATCAACACCAATAGTATAAATGCAATCCAGTGATCAAAACTTACAATATAATCACGAAAACTAATTCCTAGTCCGTATCCAAGAAGGGGCATTAATGCCTGAAATCCTCCAAAATACAATCCAACAATAAGAGCATGCTTTATAGATAATTTTTTTACTGATAACCCTTTACATATAGATACTGCAAAGGCATCCATCGATAAACCGACACCAATTAGAAATATCTCCAGTATACTCATTTCTCTTTCCTTTCCTGTTACCACTTTATTATTTTATGATTTTAATAAGCCAATCATACATAAAAAAGACCTGTCTGTAGCAGAAAGCTACAGACAAGTCTCATTATTTAAAACAAAGCCAGATAACCATCGTTATCAGTATGTTGACTAAGTTACACAGATTTATCTGTGCTAACTACTCCCTTATCCTTGAATTATTATAGTTGATAATATTTCTCAGGTCAACCAATTATTACACTATTTGTATAATACAAGATGTATACTGAAGGTTAGATTAGAAAAATAATGAATATATTAATAAGATTTATGAATACTTTTAATTTTTCATGAAATACTATAGACACAAAGAGTTTTGCAAAAAGCTCATAAAGATTTATATAAAATTATTAAATACTTAGTAATGGAGGGTTTTACAATGAAAAAAGTAATGAAAAGAGTTCTATCTGCTGTATTAATACTTGTTATGTCTATGTTATTATTAGCAGGCTGTGGCTCATCAAGCAAAGACAAGAACAATGGAACAAGTAGCGATAACGCCAACAATAATGCCACTGCCACTAACAATGCCACTAATACTGCTACAGCCACAGATAATGCCACTAACAATGGAACAAGTAGCAATAACGCCAACAATAATGCCACTGCCACTAACAATGCAACCAATAATGCTGCAAACACAAACAACGCCAACAGTATGTCACTAAAAGGAGCTAAACCAGGAACTTACACTGCTACCGCTCAAGGTTATGCCAGTAAAGTAAAGGTTACTTTAACAATTGCTAAAGATGGTACTATCTCTGACATTAAGGCTGATGCTAGCGGTGAAACTGCAGAATTAGGTGGAAAAGCAGCTCCTCAAATTTGTAAAGAAGTAAAAGACAAACAATCTCTTTCCGTAGATGCCGTTTCAGGAGCAACTGTAACAAGTAATGCCGTAATCACAGCATTATCCGATGCTTTTTCTCAAGCAGGTGTTGACCTTGGAAAATCAAAATAATAAATAGCACCTAACTACTTCTATAAAAAGAGAACCTCGTATAAATGAACGAGGTTCTCTTTTTATTTTGTCGTGATTATACAGTAATCTTATCCAAAATTCCGGTAAGAAAGGCAATAACGATACCATAATTGGATATGGGTACCTCTTGATTTTTTGCACGATCAATCCTAGACATCACATATTTACGATTAAACATACAGGCTCCACACTGTATTATCAGATCATAGTCCCCTAGATTGGCAGGGAAATCTGTTCCACTGACAATATCTACTGTTAAACCTGAACCAATTCTCTGTCTTAACATACGAGGAAGTTTTTCGCGGCCGATATCCTCTGCCAAAGGAGCATGGGTACAGCACTCCGCAATAAGGACCTTAGAATCTTGTGTGAGCTTCTCAATTGTCTTTGCACTTTGTACATAATAATGGATGTCACCTTTGTAAGCTGCAAATAATGTAGAAAATGAGGTAAGCAAGCTCTCTTCAGGCTTCTGATCATAGACAGTCTTAAACACTTGGGAATCTGTAATAATCAGTTTAGGTGGTTTTGACATGACCGCCAATGACTCCTGAAGCTTGTCAGTGGTAACAGACATCACGAGGCATTTTTTATCAAGAAGATCCCTTAACGTCTGCACCTGAGGAAGAATCAATCTTCCCTTTGGAGCCTGAATGTCCTGTGGCATTACAAGAAGCACTAAGTCACCCTCTTCTACTAAATCCCCTGTAATAGTCTCCATCCCATAATCTTCCGGAAGTAACCGCACCAGCGCTTCCTTCATCTCATCGATTCCGGATCTATCCTTAGCGCTTACCAAAAGTGGCTTTTCTCCTGTCCTTTTTTCTATCAGAGCTTGTAGCTGTTCTACATCTTCTCTGATATCAGCTTTATTGATAATAGAAAGAACCGGAGTCTTTTTCTCTTTAAAATAAGTGAACCACTCTACTTCCTTTTCTATTTGCTCATCGTTATATACTAAAACTGCAATATCTGTTTTCTCTGCTG
>JAEYRR010000232.1 GCA_023435505.1 Bacillota bacterium
CCATATATGTAAATTGTTCACCATACAAGTATAAATTATGTAAAGCTATGAATTACACAAGACTTCCGGAGGAGTTAAACCTTTCCCCAATAGACGCCATGTAATCCATAGATGAAAGCAGTACAAAGGTAAAAAAAGAATTGCTGTTTATAATACAGCAATCCTTTTTTATTCAAACGTATCCTTTATAATTCATCAGCTATTCCCAGCATAATAATTCCTAATATTACGAAAAGTACGACGATATATTGCTTTTTTGTCAGTTTTTCTTTTAAGAAAATTCGCGATAGAATGATTGATACAATACTGTAGGCAGAAATAATTGGCGCTGCTATAATGGCACTGCCTGATATTGCAAAAACATAAAAGAATTGTCCAATGGTTTCAAAGATAGCAGCAAAACCCTTATCTCGTTCCTTAATAAAATTAAATCTCTGCTTTTTAATAACTGTGTAGTAAATGTAAGCAATGACTGCACATAAAAAGAAAGTGAATTCATAAGCTAATAAAGCATCGTTTTCGCTGATTAGAGACATTTCATCTAGATAAATTCCATCTGCAAAGGTTCCAAGTCCATCGATAATGCAATATAAGATAGGGAAGAGTATGGCTAGAAAACCTATTTGATATTTGCGGTCGACTTTGATATTTTGTAAAACCAGTTCTTCGTTTTCTTTTTTCTTTTCTAATAAAGCAAGGGCAAATACACCTATTGATATAATAATGATTGCCAATATTTGTAGCCAACTAAGATCCTGTTTAAAGAATATGAAAAGCAGAATAGCAGTAATCGCTCCGGATGAATTCTGGATAGGGGAGGAGATTGATAATTCAATATATCGAAGTCCTATATAGCCAATTGTCATAGACAAGATATAGCATAATGATACAGGAAAATAACGTATCATTTGAAATGGTGAGAAACTAAGATCATTAGAAAGCATATACCAAAGTCCATGTACTCCCATGACGAAACCAACCATAATCACAATTTTAATGTGACTGAATTTATCACTACTATCGGAGCCTTTTTTATAAAACAAATCTGCACTACCCCAGGCTAAGGTAGTCAACAGAGCAAATATGAACCACATTGTCACACCTCTTTTGTATTAAAGTTCTGTGATAAAATATACTAAAGGCATAGAAAAATGTCAATAAAAAATATAAGGGGTAATAAAGTATAATTAGCTTTGACAACTATATCACTTTGATATATGATGAACTATATCAGAGTGATATATGGAGGACGGTTATGAATATTCTATTTATTAATTCAAATCTACATGGACATATTAACCCAACCCTTGGTTTAGTCAAGAAACTTATAGAGAGAGGAAACCAAGTAAGCTATTATTGTGGAGAGCAATTTTCCAACCAGATGACAGAGATGGGAGTACAATGGCTTGGATTCAGTGACAGAATGAATCTGTTTTTGAGAGAATACCGTCCGACAGACAGACATCCATTTTATATGTTGATGGAATATATTCTTTTGTATGATGAAATAATGCTACCGGAGATTCTTGATATTGTAAAAGTTAATCAATATGATATGATAATATGCGATTCTGTTTTTGGAGGTGGCTGTTTTCTAAATCAGCTCGTTACGATTCCCGTTGTGTGTTCTCACTCTTCCTTCGCCATGAGTAAAGCTCCAGTACCAAAGTCTATGCTTGTACCAGGGTTTCACCCTCAACTGGACCATTGCTATGAGGTCTTAAAACGGATCTGTGAAAACCATCGAATTGCTAAACCTTCGTTAGAACAGGTTTTTGTAAGCAAAGGAGTTCTGAATATTGTATACACCACCAGTGATTTCAATGGAGATGAGGGGGTACACGAGCCAGACTACTTATTTGTTGGTCCATCCATTGACCGACTACAGGATACATATGAGTTAGAGCTTTCGTTGATGGGTGACAGAAAACTTATATACATATCACTTGGAAGTTTAAATACTGATTTTACGCAATTTTATAAGACATGTATCTCAGCATTTCGCGATACTGATTATTATATATGTATGTCCATTGGTAAGAAATGTGAGGTTTCTGAATTAGGAGAAATTCCATTGAACTTTCTTATTAAGAGCTTTCTTCCTCAGCTAGAGATTCTAAAACAGGCTGATGTATTTATCACTCATGGAGGGTTTAATAGCGTGAACGAAGCTTTATATTTTGGAGTTCCTATGCTCGTATTACCTCAGGTCAATGACCAGCATATGGTGGCTAGGCGTCTTGTTTCTATGCAACTTGGAATAACTGAAAGCATTAAGGAATTGTCTCCCGAAACACTTAGGTCTAGAACGGAAGCGCTCTTAATGAACAAGTTAGTGAAAGAAAACTGCATGAAAATCTCTCAGGAAATGAGGAATCATGTGAAGCTTGAACAGACAGTATATAAACTTGAAGAATTTGCTGATGCTTGGAAGGAGAGAAATATAAATGGCATTAAGGAATAAATCCATGTATGCAATATTAGGTATTTTAAATTTGTCACCGAGTACTGGTTATGACATTAAAAAGTACAGTGACAAGGTGCTCTCTGGATTTTGGAATGAAAACTTCGGACATATCTATCCAACCTTAAGAAATATGTTAGCGGAAGAGATGATTGAGATTGTTTCCAGAGATAATAAGGAGAAGAAAATTCGTTATGAAATAACTGAAAAGGGAAAGCAGGAGCTAGAGGCATGGCTTAAAGAAGATACCATTCAGCAGCCAATACGATCTGAATTTATGCTGAAGCTATTATTTTCAAACAGCCAACCAAGGGATCAGGTCATCCGAATGTTGGAAAATTATAAAGAACTTACTAGAAAGAAAGTAGAGAAGTATATTGACATGCAAAAGGAGCTTGAAGAGGGCATCCAGGAAATATCCATGGAACGGGCCTTATATCTAAAAGCGGTTCTTAGAAAGGGGATACTATCTGGTGAGGCTGATATATGTTGGTGTGAGGAGATTATCGAAGTAATTAAGGAATCCAAAGCTCATGAATAAGGGGTTCCTAGAGAACTAGGAAGCCTTTTGTATTGTTATATTGTGTAAATACGTGTAAGATATAAGTATACTTGAACAAAAATAAACGATACAAGGAGATGAAACAATTGGACGAATCCAGAAAATTTGCGGTAGATACATCAAAGCGTAGCATTGCACAATGGGCACAGGGATTATTTACACTCTTCATTGGACTTACCATTGCCCATTTAGGGGTATCTATGTTTCTTATATCTAATCTAGGTACAGATACCTTTACAATCCTGATACAGGGGATTTCTAAACTAATAGGCCTGACAATAGGCACCTGCCATGTAATTGCTTTGGTAATTTTAATGACTGTTATGCTTCTTACTACCAAATGCTATATAAAGCCAGGTACCGTTGTGTGTGCCTTTTTAGGTGGGTGGATTATCGATTTCTTTTTGTGGTTATTTAATGGCAATATATCAGCTGCCTCTCCAATGTGGATTAGAATACTAGTTATGGTGGCAGGTTGTATCATATTAAGTCTCGGTATGTCTTTGGTCATTGAGAGTAACTCTGGTACCGGGCCTAATGACTTGATTGCCATAATACTAACAGATAAGCTATCTAATAGATGGAAAAGAATTCAGTTTCGTTGGGTGCGTGTTTCTTGTGATGTTCTCTTTACAGTGATTGGTTACCTATTAGGTGGAGTGTTTGGAGTTGGGACCATTGTAGCGGCTTTACTTGTGGGACCTTGCGTTCAATTCTTTTTACCAATTAGTAGAAAGTGCATACATACTATATTACCAAGATTAGACAAAGTCTAAAGTTATAAAGCTTAAGGAGGTTATGTATGTTAGAATTACCAGAAACATTGATTTTGGCAGCACAGTTACAGAAGACGATAAAAGGAAAGACAGTACGCCGTGTCTACCCACCAACAAAGGTTCATAAGTTCTGCTGGTACAATGGTGAGGTAAGTGAATACAACAATAAGGTAGCGAATCAGAAGGTTCTCTCTGCAGAAGCTTTTGGTATCTATGTTGAGCTTGCCTTTGAAAATGGGCAGAAACTCTGCATCAACGATGGAGTGAATATTCGTCTGGTAAAAGAAGAGGAGGCACCTAAATCATATCAGCTACTGATTGTTTTTACGGATGGAGAAGCATTGGTATTTACGGTGGCGATGTATGGTGGAATAATTCTTCATGGTGGGGACTATGACAATGAATACTATAAAAAAAGCAGGGGTGCAATTTCACCTTTTTCGAAAGAGTTTGAAGGGTATTACAGGGACCTACTGGAAAAAAGCAAGGATTCACTTAGCGTAAAAGCATTTCTTGCAACCGAGCAGCGTTTTCCGGGAATAGGAAATGGTGTCCTGCAGGATATTATTCTCAATGCACATTTACACCCTAAAAGAAAAATTGGGACTTTAACAGAAAAAGAGAAAGTTAAACTTTTTAATTGTATTATTTCTACTCTTCATGATATGATTGAGAAAAGTGGACGTGATACAGAAAAGGATTTATTCGGTAATATGGGCGGTTACAAAACAATGATGTCAAAGATTTCGGTTAAGATTGGATGTCCGATTTGTAAAGGTCAGATTACAAAGGAAACCTACCTTGGAGGGTCCGTTTACTACTGTGGTAATTGTCAGCCGCTATAACGTGTAACAGAAAGGGAAGGTGTACATAAACACCATGAATAATTCGATAGAAATTAAAAAAGAATGGTGTAAAGAAGAATTCACTGCTAGAGAAACTAAGTTTTCCCATCGTGAATTAGAGGAAGAATTTGCATTTTATGAAGCTGTAAAAAAAGGTGATCTTGCTTATGTGAAGAAAAACTGTGAAGAGAATGCTTTCGCTAACGCAATGGGAATGGGAGTTCTGTCCGACAATCCCTTGAAGAACATTAAGTATCATTTCATCATTACAACAGCCATGCTAACAAGGTTCTGCGTAGAAGGTGGAATGGAATTGGAACGGGCATATCGGTTAAGTGATTTTTATATCACCAAGATGGATAAAGCCCAGACTATAAAGGCAGTGATTGATCTCCATGATGCTATGGTATTGGATTACACAGAGAAAATGACTATATTACGTAAAAAAACAGTCATTTCAAAAGCGGTTACCTTATGTATTGACTATATTTATAAGCATTTGTATGAAAGAATCACCATAAATGATCTGGCAGAGTATACGAAACTGTCTGTCAGCTACCTTTCCAGACTTTTTAAAGAAGAAATGGGAATTGCAGTAAGTGACTACATTCGGAATCGGAAAATTGAAGAAGCCGAGAACCTTTTAAAGCACACCGACTATCGGATAATTGATATTGCCAATTATCTAGCTTTTCCGTCACAAAGCTATTTTATTCATGTTTTTCAAAAGCATACAGGGGTTACCCCTAAAAAATATCGGGACATACAATTCAGAAGTATAGACAAATAGAAAAATGTTGAATAGACAGAGCCACCAAGTACTTGGTGGCTTTATTTATGACATGAAAACTATATTTTGTACAACAAATTGATATATGGAAAAGCCATAAAAAGTTATCGTTATATTATATAAAAAGAAATAGAAAGGAGGCAGGAAAGATGGACTTTGAGGGTTACAAAAGAGGAGTGAATCTTGGCGGTTGGCTTTCGCAGTGCAATCACCAAAAAGAGCATTATGACAGTTTTATTACAGATAATGACATTAAGCGTATTGCAACCTGGGGAGTAGATCATGTACGTCTTCCAATCGATTATGAGTTGATTCAGGCGGAAGATGGTTCTTTTAAACCAGAAGGTTTTCAGTATATTGATTCTTGTATCAGATGGTGTAAGGAAAACAGACTTAATATGATATTGGACCTACATAAAACCGCAGGATATTCCTTTGACGAGAGTGAATCCTCTATTGGTTTCTTTTATGACAAACATCTTCAGCATAGATTTTTAGATCTTTGGGAAGAACTGGCTAGAAGGTATGGCGAATACGATGATTATGTTTCCTTTGAGTTGTTAAATGAGGTGGTAGATGTTAAGGTAGCAGACATATGGAATGATTTAGCCCATAAAGCCGTTAAAGTAATCAGACAGCATGCTAAATATACCTATATATTACTTGGCGGAGTGTGTAATAATGCAATATCATCATTAAAGCTATTACCTAAGCCATTTGATGAATACATGGTCTATACATTTCATTATTATGAAGCAATCATTTTTACCCATCAATCTGCCTATTGGATTCGTGAAATGTCTGCCACTTTCTCTATTTCTTATCCGGGTGATCTGAAGGAATTACAAGCAAGTACAAAGGAGTATTTACCTGCTGATAACAGTAAGATCTATAGCGAGATAGACTTAGATAAGATTAAGACTATGGGACCTAAATTTTTTGAAGCAGCTTTTACTGAGGCAATTGAAATCGCCAAAAAACTTAATGTTTCCCTATATTGTGGAGAATACGGAGTGATTGATAAAGCAGATTTACAATCAACTTTAAACTGGTATAAAGATATCAACTCTGTATTTGAAAAATATGATATATCTAGAGCTGCCTGGAATTACAAAGGGAAAGATTTTGGAATCTCTGACCCCCATTATGCTGACATACAGAATCAATTGGTAAGGTTTCTTTAAACACATGTATTGTTAAAGGAGAGTGAGGATGTAATATGAAAAAAAACATGAGAAAAATGCTAGGTTTATGTATTTGCTTATTAGTAGTAGGTCTCTTCGCTGGTTGTAGTAAAAAAGAGGATAATAAGGTTGAACCAAGTAAGGAAGCAACCAAATCACCAGAACCAACAAAGAGTCCAGAAGTACCTGCCTCAACTGAACCAGCAACACCAACACCAGTTCCACAGTTAGAGGGCTATAAGCTGCTTTGGAATGATGAATTTGACGGCGATGCTCTTAATATGGACATATGGAATTATGAGCCTCATGAGCCTGGCTGGACCAATGAGGAGTTACAGGAATATACCACATCTACAGATAATGTATATGTTAAGGATGGTAATGGTGTAATCCAGGCGATTAAGACTACCGATGCCAACGGAAAAGATTATTATACTTCTGGCAAGATTACCACACAGAAAAAGAAAGATTTCATGTATGGTAAGGTAGTAGCAAGAGCAAAAGTACCAAAGGGACAAGGCTTATGGCCAGCTATTTGGATGATGCCAACAGATGAAAGTGTATATGGGCAGTGGCCAAAATGTGGTGAAATCGACATTATGGAGACGTTGGGAAGCCAGCCACAGATTGCCTATGGAACTATCCATTATGGTGAGCCTCATGCTGATCAGCAAGGTGTATATACCCTTGAAAATGGAACCTTTGCCGATGATTTTCATGAATTTTCTGTAGAGTGGGAACCAGGAGAAATGCGTTTCTACATCGATGGCAATCTCTACCATACAGTGAATGACTGGTTTTCTGCAGTTGAGGGAGAAGATGATAAACCTTATCCAGCACCATTTAACCAGACATTCTTTGTACAGTTGAATCTGGCAGTGGGAGGAACCTGGCCAGGAAGTCCTGATGCTACTACTGACTTTAACAATGCGAAATTCCTAATTGATTATGTAAGAGTATATCAAAAAGATGCGTATGACACCAATGTAAAAAAACCTGAGGTAAAATACAGAGAAGCACTAGAAGACGGTAATTATATCTATAATGGAGATTTTAAAGAAGTTGAGGATTTAACAGATGACGTTAACTGGAAATTCCTTCTGTTTAACAATGGTGATGGAGCAGCTGAAATTAAAGATGGAGTAATGACCATTACCACCAAGAAAGAGGGAGATGTAGATTACTCTGTGCAGCTTGTTCAGCCGGAACTTCCAATGATTAAAGGCAACAAGTACCGAGTAACCTTTGATGCTTCTTCCAATGAGACAAGAGATATCATCGTATGTATTTCAGCTCCAACCAGTGGATGGATACGCTATTTACCAGATACAACCTTATCTATATCGAAAGAATGGAAGACTTATACCTATGAGTTTGAGATGAAGGATAAGAATGATCCAAATGGAAGATTAGAGTTTAACATGGGTCATAGGGGATCTACTGCTGATGTCTACATCAGAAATGTAAGAGTAGAACAGATTAAATAGTAAATATTAAACCCGGATAACTGAGAAGTTATCCGGGTTTTTTAAAACCTATTTTTCAATCTCATATTCCCAGGTAATAATACCACCAAATTCCTTTATATTGGTATAGCCTAAGTTAACAAGTTTTTGTGCGGCTTGTTTACTTCGATTACCACTTCGGCAATATATTAGAATTAACTGATCCTTATCAGGCAGAATAGAACTGATATTTTCAGATATTGTTTCGTTTGGGACGCAGATAGCGGTCTTTATATGACCTGTATCATATTCCTCTTCGGTACGTACATCTAGTATTGTGTAACCAACCTCAGTATCCATTATTTCCTTTGCTTGATCTTGAGTAATCTGTTCATACGTCTTTTGATTCTTATTGTTATTGTCTTGATTTCCTTTCGTGCAGCTTGCTAGTACCAG
>JAEYRR010000234.1 GCA_023435505.1 Bacillota bacterium
TAAGTGGTGGTACTTTGACTGTCAATGCCCAGGGAGATGGACTAGATTCTAACGGTGCGCTTACCATAAGTGGAGGAACGATTTATGTATCTGGCCCAACAAATGGAGGCAATGGTGCTTTAGATTACGGCGGTGAAGGTGTCATTACCGGCGGTACTGTAATTGCAGCAGGCTCTAGTGGAATGGCACAGAATTTTGGTACAAACTCTACTCAAGGTGCTATACTAGTAAATATAGATCAGCAGACTAAGGGAAGCACCATCACCTTAAAGGATGCAAATGGAAAAGAATTACTTTCTTGGCAGCCAGAAAAGGAATATAGCTCCGTAGTAGTAAGCTGCCCAGATATTACAAAAGGCTCTACCTATACACTAACTGCTGGTACCTCTGAAAATAAAATCACCATGGAGAATATCATCTATGGGGAAGGTATGATGGGACCAGGAGGCATGGGAGGTGGTGCCGGTGACAGAGGCGGTTTTAAAGGTGGCTTTAAAGGTGGCGGAACCGATGGGACACCAGGAAGAAAACCAGATGCCATGCCAAGTGGAGCACCACAAAGACCAAGTGGAGATTTTCCTGGCAAGACTTCTGGAAACAGTACAGACGCTACATCACAAGCTACCAGTCAATAAGGAGGATCACTATGAGGTTACTACTTGCAGAAGATGAGCAATCTCTCTCTCGAGCAATCACAACGCTTTTAGTAAAGAACAATTATTCTGTGGATACGGTATATGATGGCCAGACGGCCTTGGAATATCTAGAAATGAACAATTATGATGGTGTGATCTTAGACATCATGATGCCGAAAATGGATGGCATTACTGTTCTTCAAACCATACGTAAGCATGGAAATCGTGTTCCAGTTCTTATATTAACTGCAAAGTCAGAGATAGATGACAAGGTTGAGGGCTTAGATAGTGGAGCCAACGACTACCTGACAAAGCCTTTTGCAATTAGGGAACTTCTAGCGCGTATCCGTGCAATGACTCGTAATACTATTGAACAGTCAGACTCCAAGCTACACGTTGGTAATATTACCTTAGACTACGCTAATTATACCCTAAGCTCAGCTGTTACTAGTTTTCAGCTTGCTAACAAAGAGTTCCAGATGATAGAGATTCTTATGAGAAACCCTAGACAGGTTATTTCCTCGGAGCAGTTTCTTGAGAAAATATGGGGATTAGACAGTGAGGTGGAAATAGGTGTCGTATGGACCTATATTTCCTACCTTCGTAAAAAATTGATAGCTCTTAGAGCGGATGTTCAGATCAAGGCAAAACGAAACATAGGGTATTCCTTGGAGGATATTGAATGATAAAAAAACTGCAACTAAAATTTATTATCCTGTCCATGTCTTCGCTACTTTGCCTGCTTATCATCATTGTGGGTTCTAGTAATTTACTTAGCTATCATAAGGTTGTAGACAATGCAGATACTATACTTCTTACCTTAGCTGATAATGAAGGCAAATTCCCTATGATGATGGATAAGGAGGAACCACCTCCAGATAAAATAAAGGAGTTTCCAAAGGGATTTTCTCGAGAAACTCCATACGAATCTCGGTACTTTACGGTAACAATGTCGGCAGAGGGAGAAATCATTAAGACTAATACAGAGCGGATTGCTACTGTAGATCAGGATGATGCAGCAGACATCGCCGAAGATGTGTGGGAGAGAAAGTCGAGCACTGGATTTGAAGATAATTTTCGGTATATTAAGAAACAGCAGGGCAGCAATTACTTACTTGTATTTCTTGATTGTGAGAGAAATCTTTCTACGTTTTACACAGGCCTATTATTTAACTGTCTTATCTCTTTTGTCGGATTTTTAGTGGTTTTTATAATCGTCTTGCTATGTTCGAAACGAATCGTAAAACCAGTATCAGAAAGCTACGAAAAGCAAAAGCAGTTCATATCCGTAGCAGGTCATGAGATTCGTACACCACTGACAATTATTGATGCTGACACAGAGGTATTAATGATGGATATTGGTGAAAATGAGTGGATTACAGACATTCGGAATCAGACACCCCGTCTAGCTGCGTTAACCAATGATTTAATTAGCCTCTCTAGAATGGAGGAGCAGAAAGCGCAGTTTCAAATGATTGATTTCCCACTGTCAGACCTAGTAGGAGAAACAGTGCAGTCATTCCAGTTATTAGCGCAGAATGCAGGGAAGACTATTGCCACCAACATTCAACCGATGTTGTCTTATTGTGGGGATTCCAATGCCCTTAGGCAGTTAGTAGGAATCCTACTAGATAATGCAATCAAGTATGCTGGGGAGGAAGGAGTCATTACTTTATCCTTAGAGAAGAAAAATCATTCGATAATCTTATCTGTACGTAATACTTCAGAGCCTGTTACTGAGGAGCAATTATCCCAATTCTTTGAGCGGTTTTATCGAACGGAGAAATCAAGGAATTCAAATACTGGTGGATATGGCCTTGGGCTTTCCATTGCAAAGGCTATCGTGGCTGCTCATAAAGGAAAGATAACTGCTCAAGCCCCAGATGAGAAATCGGTTGTTATTACAGTTACATTGCATATTTGATAAGAGAAATGGAACTAATTAACTTTAACACTCACAGACTTTGTTATCCTACAGAGTATGTGGGTGTTTTTTATTTGTAATATTGACTATGGAAAAACGTGGAAACATATAGTATAATACTGAAAAATAAAAAGGTGGCGAACGGAATGGTTAAAAAACTAGCAAACTATCTAGATTATTTAGTATTTGCTTTTGCTACATTAGCAATTGCCGGTGTATTTTATGAAGGAATGGAGTTAAAATGGTTTAGTATTGTAG
>JAEYRR010000054.1 GCA_023435505.1 Bacillota bacterium
ATACTCGTGTGAAGCAGGTACAATATCTGAAAAATAATAGTTTTTTACTAAATACTAGAAGTTACAATCAAAAAATGAACTGTCTAAATCAGTTGGTAGAGCGATATCTACAGCACGATAAGGTGGAAGCAGGAACACCACCGGACTTAATACTACCTACTGATCTCAATGCTGGCTTAAGGGATTGGATAAGCTATCCCATCGGTGACAAGGTACATAGGGCAGTTTTAGAGGAAGAGGAGATTGCTATTACAGAGGTTTTAAGCGATTATGACATCTTAGGGAAGAATGGGGAGTCGATTGGGATACTTTTTCAGAACAAACAGTGCCCATATCAAAAAGTTATATTACCAAAGAGTAAAAATGTATCCTTTACTGTGGTAAAGAGCTGTGTAGTGGTACATTGGAGGGCATATAACCTGGAATTTGGAGTAGATAATAAGAGGAAATAAGGGAGAGTGCGTATGAATTATTACAAGAAGCTAGGGTTTGAAAATCAAATAAAAGGTGTTAGCAGGGCAGTTCGGGCAGGGTTTCTAATTCTTCTGTTATTATTTGCTTTGTCGCCGATATTAATGGCTTATAACACGGATTCTGTGTATGCAGAAGATACGTTAGTTACGTTAAGTGGGGATTATCAATATAGGATGTTAGGGGATGGAACAGCTGAGATATGTGGGTATGTAGGGGCAGGGGGAGAAATTACGATACCTGCATGGATAGATGGGAAAGTAGTCAGCAGGTTGGGAGAGTTTCTATTTAAAAATAATCAGACTATTACTAAGGTTAGTATTGGGGAAGGAATAAAGGAGTTAGGGAAAGGATGTTTTAAGGATAGTGATAATTTAGTATCAGTTTATATGCCGGATAGTGTTGTGAAAATGGAGGATATTGTATTCTGTAGTGCCTCAAAATTAAAAGATATTAGGTTATCAGAAAGTATTACAAGTATACCAGTAGGGACTTTTAGTTGGTGCGTTGCCATAGATAAAATTGAGTTACCCAGTAGTTTGACAGTAATTGATTTCGATGCATTTGGCAACTGTTTGAGTATGAAAGAGGTAGTTATACCAGATAGTGTAACTATAATTAAGGATTCAGCATTTTACCGTTGCATAGAGTTACAAAGAGTAAGAATTTCACCTAGAACAGATGTAATAGCAGCAGAAGCATTTAGTCAAACAGAAAGCCTAACGTGGATTACAACGATTGATTGGAGGAAATTAAAAATCACTAATCGCTGGCCCCAAATAAGTGTACTATCTGAGGAGCAATGTGTTTATATTGGAGATGGTACATTTAAAAATAGTCTAAAAAACCAGAGTATAGTAGTCGGTAAAAATATTAGTCGGCTAGGGACAGAAGCTTTTTCTGTAAGTACAGTACTGTATGGTAAACAAGGAAGTGATGTGCAAAGTTATGCATATTCAAACAATAATGTGTTTAAAGAGTACATACAGGTAAAAAACATCTCTTTAAACCAGTCTAGTGCTAATATGAATTGGAATAAGAATAATACATTAAAGTTGTCACATAGTGTTTATCCAACCACTGCATCCATTACTCAAGTAGGCTACTATTCTTCTAATCCTCAAGTAGCTACAGTAGACGGAGAAGGAAACGTCAAAGCATTATCGGAGGGGACGGCCGTGATAACAGCAGTATCGTTAGACAGTGCCAATATAACGGCTTGTTGTGATATTACTGTTACTACAGGTCTACAAGACATAAAATTATCAGAGACCGCAATGGTTCTATATCCTGGAATAAATAATGGGCGACAATTAACCGCCACTTCGAATCCAATGAACATCAAAGATTGGAAACCTAAGTGGCGTAGTTCTAATACCAAGATTGCTACAGTTGATCAAAAAGGCAAGGTAACAGGGATAACCCCTGGTATTGCTTATATTACTGCAGATAGTGAAAATATAAAGGTGTCATGTAAGGTTATTGTGAGACCGGCAGAAGTAAAGGGTTTTAGTATGAATAACCAGACAACCTCCTCTATAAAGTTAAGTTGGAAATCAGTCAAAGGAATATCGGGGTATGCATTGTATGGATATAATACAAAGTCAAAAAAGACTCAGGTAATCTGTCAGTTAAAGGCATCCGACACAGCATATCTTCTTAAACGATTTCCAGGTAATAGCAAGCTAATGCCAGGTACTAGTTATACGTTATATATAAAGCCGTATAGGATACTAGAGGGAACTCGGTATTATGGGAAATCAGTAACTTTAAAAGTAGCTACAAAACCAGATAAGGTCAAAATAGCCAGTCTTCAACTTATACATAAATCTAAATATAAGGGTTGTATGATTAAGTGGAAGAATGTAAAAGGAGCTTCTGGTTATGAAGTTTATGTGTCTACAGATAAGGGGAGAACTTATAAACGGGTAGTATCAATAAAGAATTCAAGACAGACGAATTACCTGTTAAAACATGAGAAGAGAAGGACTACCTATTATATTAAGATACGTGCATATAAAAACGTTGGAGCGAAAGCGATAAGGGGAGCATTTAGTAAGACAAGTTCCATTCAAATATACTAAAGGAGGGATTATAGGAAATAGGAGGTTATAAGGTGAGGAGAGGTATAAAAAATTGGACAGTACAGGGCGGTAAATTGCTTCTGTTAGTGATATTAGGGTATGTATTATTTCAGTATGGAGTAAACTACGTTACAACAATTACAAATACAATAGAGGATAAGAATATTATAATCACATCAAGCAGTTCTGGAGAAGGATTAGTTGAAGTGATACAGGGAGATACAATATTACTATCTGGTAATGGTTCTGTTGAGGTGAAGTTTGATTCCAGTATCAGGATACAAATAAGTTGTAAGAATAAAAACCTTATATATGAGTATAGAATAAATGATACAAATAAGGAGTTTTCTAAAGGTCAATTATGGGAAGAAGAGATATTGAAGGTTTCAGAGGATTTAAACATTGAGGTAGGTTTTAAAGAATACAATACTATTACTATTGCAAATGATGCGAGTTATCAGATAGAGGTAAGTGGGACTGAGTATAGCAGTACCGCAGAGAAAGAGAAAAGTAGCTGCTATTTTTATACAGGTGATAAAATAAATATAAAATTTACTCCAGGATTGTATTGGATATTAAAAGATATTTACATAGATGATAAAGCATACATTCCAGAGGATTTAGAGAATGTAGAACATATAGATCAGTACTATAGTCTGACTATAAGTAGAGACATTAAATTCATATCTTTTGGGCTGATAAAGGAAAGAATACCGGTTACTATAAAATATGGAACAGGGAGTTTAATTATTAATGGCACACCGGTTGTGAATGGGCAGGAGATTGAACGTTGCGCTGAGTATAAGTGTACATATATTACAGAGACAGAAGCTGTTATTGTAAACGATATATATATAAATACAAATAAGGTAACATTGATACCAGATGAAGAGAATTGGAGAACTTATTTTTTTTCACAAGAAGAATCAGAAAATTCATTGTCTATTGTTATAACAGAACATAAATGTAGTACTACGGTATCCTATAGACAATATTTTGATTTAAATAATCAGTCATTCGACATTTTTTGGCCGAGTAGTTTCAGAACTGTATATATTAAAAAGGCAAAAGTATTATTGTCGTGTATAATGAATAATAAAATTATTAAAATAGACTATAATCAAAATATAACTCAAATTGAAGATACTCTTTACATAACAAGTCCATCTACAATTAATCGGATTTTATTAAGAACAGTCCAGGGTGACTTTCTCTGCACAAC
>JAEYRR010000324.1 GCA_023435505.1 Bacillota bacterium
CATTAAAAGAATCCAAGCAGCAAAAGCATTTCTTAATTTTTCTGTTATCTCCTGATTCTCTTGCTTGCAGAAATAATAAAGATTCACACCTTTTCTGTGTGCAGTAAACCAATCCCCTGAATTTGCAACAATCAGATTCTTCTCGAGCTGCTTCATTTTATCTGAAAGTGCATATGTAATGACAAAGATGCCCCTGTAGCGAGTGCAATTAAAGCATCGCGACCAAATCTTATCTCCAATTGTGGTACCAATTCAGTACGCCTTGCAGATTCTCCTCACTAACATGATTGCCACCATATAACATCATATGAAGCATATCCTCTTCCTCTTTTGATCGATCTTGCTTTTGGGACAACGCTTTGGCTTCAGTCTTAATCATTATTTTCATCATAAGCTTATATATTCCGTGTAATTTATTAATGTCGAATCCACCCTGCAATGTAAACAATTCCACAGTCTCCGGCAGTTTGGTAGCTTTGCGAACTTCTTTTATTTGGGAACCAGAAGCACCCATACCGACCCCACATACCGCACATATATCATACTGGCGGACCATATCTTTATAACCTTTTATATTGCTAGCCATAATCCATCCAAGATAAATTACCTTTGTTCCAGCAGGCACCTTTTTCTTTGCCTCCTTGCTACTAAACGCAGTAAGACCAGTCTTTTCTGCAAGTAACTGTGCATACTGTGCAGTATATCCACTATTAGAAGTATAGATAATTGCTTTCTCCATTCCATTTCTCCTTTCTCTTCTCTACCCAACAAACTATATTATATATCATTATACCACTCCTTCTTCTATATGTAAGTGCATTATGTCATGATTGCAGTTATTCCATGCAAAAAGAAAGCCTACATAGTAGGCTTTCTCTTAACATTCTTGTATCACATTCTCTTTGTTCTTTTTAAATACCACCCATTTACTGAACGTGTAATTGGAGATACCGGACACAACACATACTGTTAATTTGGCTAAGGCACCTTTGATCCCAAAGATACTTTGGTTTAGACCCAGGGTAATAAGAAGTTCTAGACCAAATACTTCTATCACTAAACCCGAAAATGCTCTAGCAAATAAAAAGGTTAGCTCCTCTTTAATAACTGTAGCACGATGGTTTGATTTGCTTTCAAATACAATGTATTTATTTGTAACAAAGGCATAGATAACGCCGCTAGCCCATGCAATAGAATTGGCTATTACTGTTGCACATCCTGCCTTCGTCAGGCATATATATACGCACCAATTAATTATAGTTGTAGTAAAGCCAAAGAACAGATACGTTATAATTTCTCTGTACTTTTCATAAAAAAGTTTACATTTACTTATCATATCTCATTTCCTTTAATATCATATAAATTCTGCCATTCTCTTAGCAAATAACATTTTACTATATTGTAAAAAAATTAGCAATTGAAACTATAGAACCAATATTAAAAACAGCCATAGAAACACAAAATATAATGTCCTACGGCTGTTTTGGTTATTTACAATTAATTTATTTTCCTGCCTGTATACCAGCAAGCAGATATACCAATGGAGAGTTCCAGTAAATAGTTATTTCATTACAAGAATAGCTCTGTGAGTTGTCTGCATAGCATTTTGCAGCAGGTAAGTCTGCTAACACAGTCTTAGCATAAGGATCTTCCAGATTGGAGTTTGGTCCACCAACCAGCATGCCCTTCATTGTGGTATTTAATGCCTGAGACGGTCTATGATGGGTACTCTGTGGAGATACCGTGCCGTAACCAGTTACAAAGCAGTAGGATGTGGTATTGGTCCCTAATAGATAATTTAACTGCTCTTTTGCCATGGCACTATTGTTAGTATCCTTATTCAACACTTTATTGGCCATTAATAACGCCATACCATTATTGGCAACTGTCATATTACTTCCCCAAGGATACTCTTCACCTATGGAAGAATTATACCCATCTGCTTTAATATTACCCTTCACGGTATCAAGGAAAGCAGAAAACTCAGTCTTTATCTTAGCTGCCGTACTGGAATCTTGCTTATTAGAAGTTAAATACGCAAAATATCCATATACATTAACACTTGCCCAGCCTAAGCCATCATCAAATAGACTGGCATCTATACCTGCGATTTTACTTTGGTATGCGGAATCTCCTGTGGTTTTATACAATTCACATAAAGCCCAGAAATACTCATCCTTATTAACTGTATCAGGATATTCTCCGGTCTTTACTTCACGAGGATTGGTAAATCCCGCTTGGCCTAAATGATTTTCCATATAATCCATTGCGTATTTTGACGCTTTTAAGCACTTATCTGCAAAGGCAGCATCATACTTTTTATATATTCTGGATGCCATCGCCATGACTGCAGAGAAATCTCCAGTTGCACAGATGGATACAGGCATAATAATCTGCTCATCCTTTATATCCTGAGGCAATGCTGTATTTGATTCAAAATTAAGTCCTGTAACCTTATGGTAAACACCGCCGGTATCACTTTCCTGCATCTTTAACATCCATTCCAGCTCATATCTGGCTTCATCTAACACATCAGGAATCTTATTACCGCTTTCAGGAATTCCACTTGCATCTCCAAATACAGAACCATACTCCTCATAGGCAAGCATTAAATCAGCTACCGCTTTAGCACCTGAAACCACATAACGTCCATAGTCTCCTGCATCATGCCAACCACCAGATACATCCTTTTTCGTCTTCGTACCATAAATGGTTGCTTTTTCCGAATGGCAAGCATCATGGGCAAAATCACCTGCTTCTTTTTTGCTTAGCTTTGTTCCACAACGTTGTAAATAAAGCATCTTCACTGTATCATTAAAAAGATTCTCATACACATTATCCCCTATTACAAATGGGCTGGATTCTCCTGCATTCTTAGCAGTAATCTTATATGTACCTGGAGTTGTCAATTTACTGAAGTCCCCATATGCCACTTTTTCTCCTGCACTGGCGGCCTCTTTGGTATCGGTAATCTGACCGGTAAACACTACTTCTCCAGTGTCTGCCTTGACAACATTAAATTCTGTATCTACTGTACTATCTCTAAAAATAGCTTTTTTTGTATCTTTAGATAGATACCCTACTTGATTGATATTAATAGGTAATTCTTTTCCTTTATTATCTGTGGAGACCGCATTAGAGGCATCCTTGAGAACAAGCTTTACATTATCAAAATAGACAGTATGAGGATCTAATTTACCATCCTCCTCATAAAATCCTAAGTTAAAACAGAACCTTGGAGTAGGGTCGGTAGGCTCTTCCATCTTAAAATTAAAGGTCAGATGCTGCAGTTCAGTGGTTATCTTTACACCCTCTCCTTGGGCATAAGCATGATAATCTCCACCATTGATTTGTACTCTCCAATCCATGGTACGGTTAATACTAGCCTTGATATCAAAGGAAAGTTCATATTCTGCATTTTGTAGCAATTCAAATCCATCACAATATACCTGCATTGCGTGCTTTACAGTACCATTATTGTTGACACTTACCTCCAATTGACCATCGGAAGCCGATATAGAGCCATCGCCATCGGATTCTGTATATGTCCCCCACATGGAATCCAATTTGGTAAAGTCTCCACCTGGAAATAGGTTGTCTGTTTTAGGCAGCGCTGTTGCTTCTTCTGTTGCAGCTGGCGTTGCAGTTGCTATTGGTGTAGCCGTCACCTGTTGTGTAGGTTCTGGTACTTTCGTCGTTGTCGGTTTGTCATTTTCATTACATGAAATAAGTGAAAAGATTAAACAAAGCGACAGTAAAA
>JAEYRR010000328.1 GCA_023435505.1 Bacillota bacterium
CCTGTCTTCTCTATTCCATAATACAAAAATTCATTGGTTACCGCATATGACTTTGCTCCATCTGCATTCAGCTGTATGATAGGGCTCTGCTGTTTGCTTTTGATATCTAATGTAAAGAAACTGATTACTTCCGTGATTTTCGCTTCCTGCATTTTGAGAGGGGAATTAACAATCTGTTCCATAGGATATTGACTGCCGAACTCTTCTTTTGCTAATATTAGATAGTCTGCTGCACATCCAGCTACCTTTATATCAGGTTTAATTTCCATAATGTCCTTACGTTGATAGCTATCTAACGACAATTCAATAAGTTGCTTACTATCTGCTTTCATATACACTTTTTTATTGTCTATAGGTGTTGGGGTAAGATTTTCTACTAGCATAATCAATCTTTTTCCATCACAGAAGACTTTATTATTGACTGTCTCTCCCTGATTAAATTCGAACACTTTTCTTCTATCAGACCCATCCAACTCCATGCTATATAAAGTTGCTTTTATTTCTGGGGATTTTGCCTTTACTCCTGCTTCATCCTTTCTAAGCACAGCACCTTCTTTTTGAATACAATTGACTAAAAGATATATCTTCTTCCCATCTGTGAAAACTTCTGCTCCCCCATCCCCAATCTCACTGTTAATGCAACTTTGACATTGATTTGTCATATGATTGCAATCTTTATCTTTACACAGATAAGACTCCTGCTTTGTTTCAAAATCCAAATAGCAGAGATTGAAAAATGGTCCTTCAGCGCCCCATTGTTTGGTTATGTAAACGTATCCTTTTTCTGTGGAGCAACCTACATTAGGGTTGTCCGAGGTAAGTTGAACCAAGGTTGGTTGATTCGTGGGCTTTTTCACCGCTATTTTTGTAGGTAATTCTGTGGAATCTGGTTGCATGCTTTCTGTTGCCGGGGTGATACTCTGCTTTTGCTGATCTACATTACTTGTGTGACTTTTGTCTGAACATCCAGTAACAACAAATACTAATACCATCAGTACCATAATTAATTTCTTCACTAACTTTTCCTCCTAAAATGTATTTACAGGATATGTTTTATCAAACACGTGTATCATTTTTGTATCATACCTAAAACTTGTCGTTTAGGAAGGTTCCTTCATGGGTTTTTATGGCAAGAAGGAATATCTGGATATATCTATCAAAATAAAATTTACAATATTATGAAATAAGTGTAAAATAATACATAGGATTGCTTATTGATTAATTATGTAAAACAAAAGGAGATGTAGTATGAAAAAAATAGTTAGTATGGTACTTACGGTAGTAATGGTATTTAGTTTAATGAGTGGTGTAGCATTAGCATCACCAACAAAGGCCTGTGCTGGCAAAAAGATTGGTACATTTAATGGTAGTCAAGCTTGTGTGGATGCTAGTGGTAATCTACATATTTGTGAGAATAACTTCCCTGACGAAAAGTTTAGAGATTACATAAATTATGCGTTTGATGATATTGATAATGATGATGATTCTTTGCTAACAGAAGATGAAGTATCCCGTATCTTAGATATCGGTTGCTATGGATTGGAAATAAAAGATCTTAGAGGTATTGAATTTTTTACAGCAATAACGGAATTAGAGTGTGAGGATAATCAACTTACTACTCTAGATATGAGTAAGAATACTGCTTTGGAATACTTATATTGCTATAACAATAAATTGACTAGCCTTAATGTAAGAACTAATAAAGCCCTGGTAAACCTAAATTGCAACAACAATCAGCTAAAAGAGTTAGATGTTGCTGCAAATACTTCGTTGGCATCCTTATATTGTTACACAAACAATCTAGTAAAACTTGATGTATCGAAAAATAAGGAACTTGAAGACTTAGAATGTTCTAATAACAAATTAAAGGTGCTAGACCTTAGAAATAATGCTGTATTAAAGTATCTGCATTGTCAAATGAATCAATTTGACTCCTTAAATATTAGTACAAATAGACAATTACTAACTCTATACTGTAGCTATAATAATTTAACACGTTTGGATACAAGTAAAAATACGGACTTAGTATATCTTGAATGTATTCGTACTGAATTTACAACCTTGGATGTTACTAAGAATGTTAAGTTAGAGTATTTAGTTTGTCATACTAATAAACTAAAAGCCTTAGATGTCAGTAAAAACATAGAGTTGGAACGTTTGGAGTGTCAAGACAATAACATTAATAACTTAGATGTCAGTAAGAATACTTCTTTGCAATACTTATACTGTTATAACAACCAACTAGAGAAACTTGAATTAGGAAGTATTACAAGTCTATCTATGTTAGATTGTTGTAATAATCAACTAAGTAGCTTGAATATTAAGGAAGGGCAAAATAGCCCATGTGTGAAAAGCTATGGTCAACACAAAGAGAACGTTGAATACAATAAAGAAGGAAGTACCTATAAAGTAAATATAGGTAAAATAGTAGGAAGTACAAACATTAATAACATTAAGTCAGTTTCTGCTAAGAGTAAGTCAGGGGCTAATTTAACTGCTTCCTTTAATAATAAAACAGGTATGGCTACTTTTACTCAGGAGCCTAGTACTGTGACCTATATTTATAATGTTAGAGATAAGTCAGAGGTGCTAGGTAACATGGATGTTACCCTACACATGAAAACTACTGGTCACACAGTGGATCATAGAACCAATACGACAGTAACTAGAGCGACTATGAGTGAAGATGGTAGCATAAGTACCTACTGTGCAGAATGTAAAAAAACTGTTTCAAAAGCAGTTATTCCTAGAGTATCAAGTATAAAACTTAAGGAGTCTAGTGCAACCTATAATGGAAAGGTTAACTACCCTACTGTAGTAGTCAAAGATCGAACGGGTAAAACACTAAAGAAGGATACAGATTATAAAGTTAGTTACAAATCCTTCAAAAAGAATGTTGGTATATATACAGTTACCGTTACCTTTACCGGAAACTATGTAGGAACCAAAACACTTAATTATACGATTAAACCGGTAACTTCTAGTATAAGTAAGCTAACAGCTGGCTCTAAAAAGTTTACCGTGAAATGGTCAAAGAAGGTTACTGAGGTAACGGGCTATGAGATTCAATACAGTAAGAGTTCCAAATTCAGTAGTGCTAAAACAGTTACCATTGGGAAGAATACCTCTACCACATCAACCATTTCTAAACTTACTGGTAAGAGCAAATATTATGTAAGAATCAGGACCTATAAGACAGTGAAGGTTAGTGGTAAAGCAGTAAAGATTTACTCTGACTGGTCAAAGCCTAAGACTGTAACAACAAAGAAATAAGTAGTAACTATGTAAAACAAAAGGAGAGGTATATGAAAAAAATAATTAGTATGGTACTTACGGTAGTGATGGTATTTAGTTTGATGAGTGGTGTAGCATTAGCATCACCAACAAAGGCCTGTGCTGGCAAAAAGATTGGTACATTTAATGGTAGCCAAGCTTGTGTG
>JAEYRR010000378.1 GCA_023435505.1 Bacillota bacterium
TGATAAGCTTACCCATGCGGGTATTTATGGAGTAGAATGTTCTATGGGGGCATTGGAGAATCTATATGGAGTAGAGATTAACTATTATGCAAAGGTGAACTTTAATGGGTTTCAGGATATTATTGATGCCCTTGGTTCAGTAACAGTACATTCTGATTATACGTTTACTGCCCAACATGGCGAAACCTTCACAGAAGGCGATAATGTTGTTGATGGAGCCAAGGCTTTGGCTTTCGTCCGTGAACGACATGCTTTCCCATCTGGTGACCTACAGCGTAACAAAAATCAACAGGCTCTTATTAAGGCCGTTATTGAGAAGGCTGCATCCCCAGCAATATTAAGTGGATTTACGAATATTATGGCTGCTGTAAAGGATAGTGTTGTGACAAATATGTCCTATGATGAGATTGTTTCTCTTGTGCAGATGCAGTTAAATGATGGAGCATCCTGGCATATCTCTAGTTTTGGAGTAAGTGGTAAGGGTGGTTCCAGTACAACCTATAGCAATCAGAAAAAAGCTGGTTATGTTATGTACATTGATGAGGAAAAGGTAGCTGAAGCTTCCAGTTATATTAAACAAGTAATAAATGGACAAGTACCGGAGATCAAAAAGACTAAATAGATGAAATAACCAAGGAGCTGTGTAAGTACAGCTCCTTTTTATACAGGCAATAGGCTATGTTCAGGTAATAAGTCCGGCTTTAGGATGGCAGAAGTTGAGGAGCATACCTTGTATAATGGACTCAGTTCGGGTATAATTATCTAAAGTGTGGATTGATAGAAAGTGAGGACAGAATATGGCAATTCGTAATATAAGAACAATTGGTGATAGTGTGCTAAGTAAAAGAGCAAGAGAAATCACTGTTATGGATGATAAACTTAAAATATTAATAGAAGATATGCTAGATACTATGTATGAAGCGGAGGGAGTCGGTCTTGCTGCACCACAGGTCGGAATCCTGAAAAGACTTGTAGTGATTGACTGTTCACCGGAAGGTAATGAGCCGGTTGTACTAATCAATCCGGAGATTATTAAAACCTCAGGAGAACAGACAGGAACAGAAGGGTGCCTGAGTGTACCTGGTAAGGTGGGGGTTGTTACAAGACCAAACTATTGTAAGGTACGTGCCCTTGATGAAAATATGGAGCCATTTGAGATTGAAGGGGAAGAACTTATGGCTCGTGCCCTCTGTCATGAGCTTGAACACCTTGATGGCCACCTTTATGTGGAAAAGGTAGAGGGAGCTCTAATGAATGTAGAGGACTTAATGAAGGAAGAATAAAGGATTGGATATAATAAGGGTGTCTTATAGTCGGGGCTTTTCTTAATAAGGAAACCGACCCTAAGACACTTTATCTGATATCAGAAGAAATCAATCAGAAAAGAGGTTGCTATGAGAGTAGTATTTATGGGAACACCGGAATTTTCCGTGGGAACGTTAGAAAACCTGGTTAAAGCAGGTTATGAAGTAGTTGGTGTCATTACACAGCCGGATAAGCCAAAGGGAAGAGGTAAATCGATGCAGTTCTCCCCTGTAAAGGAGAAGGCTTTGGAGTATAATATTCCAGTCTATCAGCCTTTTAGAGTGAAGGAAGAGGCGTTTATAGAGGAACTTAAAGCAATGGAGCCTGAGTTTATCGTAGTGGTCGCCTTTGGACAAATTCTTCCAAAGGCAATCTTAGATATGCCAAAGTATGGTTGTATCAATGTTCATGCATCGTTGCTTCCTAAATTGAGAGGATCCGCTCCTATTGAGTGGTCCATTATAAATGGGGAGCAGGAGACGGGAGTCACGACTATGTTTATGGATGCTGGAGTAGATACCGGTGATATGCTATTAAAATCAGCCACACCAATCACTCCTACTGATACAGGAGCTACTTTACGTGACAAGCTTTCTAAGATGGGTGCGGATTTGTTAATCGAGACCTTAAAAGGCCTTCAAGAGGGAACAATTCAAAGAGTAAAACAAAAGGATGAGGATTCGACCTATGTAAAAATGCTTACCAAATCTTTGGGTCAGATTGATTTTACAAAGTCAGCCATAGAGATTGAACGTTTAATCCGTGGATTAAATCCTTGGCCAAGTGCATATACATCCTTAGATGGGAAGACACTGAAGATATGGAGTGCAAAGATTCTTCCTGAGGATTCTTTAGGTAAGCCGGGAGAGATAGTAGAAGTTACAAAGAATTCTCTAGTTGTTCAAACCGGAAATGGAAGACTGTCTTTATTAGAAGTTCAGCTAGAGGGTAAAAAGAGAATGGAAGTTGGCGCTTTCCTGCGGGGATATGAGGTAAAAGAGGGGACAATGTTGCATATAGAACAGTAACCTATGACGTAAAGGAGTGAAGGCCATGTTATTTTTTGGTGGACCAATGTTTATGTTTTATGATCCGACTTATATTCTTATTTTAATTGGCGTTGTTATCAGTTTGATAGCTTCTGCTAGGGTTAAGACAACTTTTAATAGATATCAGCAGGTACGAAGCATGTCTGGTTATACTGGGGCTTCTGCGGCAGAAGCTGTTTTGCGCAGAGCTGGCATTATGGACGTTCGTATAGAGCGTATAGCGGGTAATCTGACTGATCATTACGATCCACGAAGCAAAGTACTTCGCTTAAGTGATTCTGTATTTAATAGCTCTTCCGTTGCAGCAATAGCAGTTGCATGCCATGAGGTTGGACATGCCGTTCAGGATGCCCGCCATTATGGACCACTGAAATTACGTTCCGCAATTGTTCCAGTGGTGAATATCGGTACTAACGTTGCATGGATTTTTATTATACTTGGATTGTTTTTTTCAACACAGTCCGGAAATTTATTTTTGCTTATTGGAGTAATCGCTTTTTCTACAGGTGTTGCATTTCAGCTTATCACATTGCCTGTAGAATTTAATGCTTCCAGAAGAGCCCTAGTGTTACTTCAGGAAACTGGCATTTTACGAGATGATGAGTTGAGACAGGGTAAAAAGGTGCTGAAAGCGGCAGCCCTTACCTATGTAGCAGGAGCAGCGGCAGCTATTTTACAACTGCTTCGTATATTGATTATTATTGGAGGAAGAAGACGTGACAACTGATCAAAAAGATAAGGGACAGGTCAGGGACATTGCCTTAGAGGTTCTTTTAGAAGTCTTGGAAAAGGGTGGCTACAGCCACAAGGTATTAGGAGCTGCCCTTAATAAGTATCAATACATGGATAAACAACAGAGAGGATTTCTTACAAGGCTCTGCGAAGGAACCATTGAAAGAGCGATAGAACTGGATTATATTATTGATCAGTTTTCCAAGGTACCTGTAAAAAAGCAAAAGCCTGTTATCCGTTGTATTTTAAGAATGTCTGTGTATCAGCTGAAATACATGGATTCAGTGCCAGCTTCTGCAGCCTGTAACGAGGCTGTAAAACTGGCTACAAAGAAGGGTTTTTATAATTTAAAGGGTTTTGTTAATGGAGTATTGCGAAACATAAGCAGAGGACTAAATAACCTTACTTATATGGATAAAGACAAGGAACTTGCAAATTACCTGTCTGTGCGCTATTCCATGCCTTTATGGTTAGTAGAATTCTGGCTTAGCTTCTATCAACCACAGGTGGTGGAGGATATGCTAAAAGCGTTCTTTGAGGATAAGGAAACGACCATACGGGTGAACCTTACTAAGACTAGTACCAGTGAATTGATGAATACATTAGAACATCAGGACATAAAAGTGAGTAAAGGAACCTATCTTCCTTATGCACTAAAAATATCGAATTATAACTATTTGTCTTCTTTGGAGGAATTTAAAAAGGGGTATTTTCAGGTACAGGATGAAAGCTCTATGTTAGTGGGAGAAGCCACAGGAGTTAAACTGGACAACTTAGTTATTGACGTATGTGCTGCTCCTGGAGGAAAAAGTCTTCACGTAGCTGAGCTGTTAAAGGACACGGGCAGAGTGATTTCTAGGGACCTGACTTATGATAAGACGTCACTGATAGAAGATAACAACAGTCGTCTGGGCTTTCGTAATATTCAGGTTGAGGTTTTTGATGCCCTTACCTTTGACCCAGCTTTGGAGAATAAGGCTGATGTGGTAATAGCCGATCTTCCATGCTCGGGCCTTGGTGTTATAGCAAAGAAGCCTGATATTAAGTATCGTGTAGTGAAGGAAGACTTAACTTCTCTTGCACAATTACAGAGAGATATTCTTAATGTAGTTACTCGATATGTAAAGCCTGGTGGTACTTTGATTTATAGTACTTGTACCATCAATCCATTGGAAAATGAAGAAAATATGAGATGGATAGAGAGTGGGGGAAAGTTCACCTTAGATAGTCTGGATTCTTATATACCAGAACAGCTCATTAGCTCCACCACAAAGAAGGGATATCTTCAAC
>JAEYRR010000386.1 GCA_023435505.1 Bacillota bacterium
GTATAGCGGAACGTCAAAGTATTTCCATTAGCTATTTGGAACAGCTAATTGCCAAACTGCGCAAGGCAGGTATTGTGGAAAGTAAGCGTGGTGCCCAGGGTGGTTATAGTTTGGCCAAACCGGCAGAAGAGATCTCAGTCGGTGACATCTTAAGAGCCTTGGAGGGAGACCTTCATCCAGTAGATTGTGCTGAAATATATGGTGGAACCGCCACTTGCAGTAGCTCAGACCTATGTGTGACGAAATATGTATGGAAACGTATTAGTGACAGTATAGATGCAGCGGTAGACGCGCTCATGCTATCTGAATTGGTAGAAGAAGGTAAAAACCTAAAAGTAAATAAGAAATCAGGTCAATCAAATGATTGTTCCTGCTAGGGTGAAATAACTAATATTAGATGAGATAGAGAATAATTATAGGAGATGAGCAATAATGGATAAAAAAGTGATTTATTTAGATAATGCAGCAACTACACCAACAAAACAGGAAGTTGTAGAAGCAATGCTTCCATATTTTACACAGAAGTTTGGAAATCCATCCAGTGTATACGAGATCGCTGCACAGAATAAGGGCGCAGTAAATCATGCAAGAGAGACAATTGCAAATGCACTAGGTACCAACACAGAAGATATTTACTTTACTGGTGGTGGTTCTGAAGCGGATAACTGGGCGCTGAAGGCAACTGTAGATGCTTATAAGGCGAAAGGTAATCATATCATTACTTCAAAGATCGAGCATCATGCGATTCTTCATACCTGTGAATACTTGGAACAGCATGGTTGTGAAGTGACGTATGTCAATGTAGATGAGAATGGTGTAGTTAAACTGGATGAATTAGAAGCAGCCATTCGACCTACTACAATCTTAATTAGTGTAATGTTTGCCAATAACGAGATTGGTACTATTCAACCAATTAAAGAAATCGGTGCAATTGCAAAAAAACATGGTGTTCTGTTCCATACAGATGCGGTTCAGGCATTTGGTCAGGTACCTATTAATGTTGATGAGATGAATATTGATATGCTAAGTGCCTCCGGTCACAAATTAAATGGGCCTAAGGGAATCGGATGTCTCTATATCCGAAAGGGATTAAAACTTCGTTCCTTTATCCATGGTGGAGGACAGGAAAGACACCGTAGAGCAGGGACTGAGAATGTACCTGGTATTGTAGGCTTTGGTAAGGCAGTAGAGTTAGCTATGTCTACCATGAAAGAGCGTACTGAAAAAGAAATTCAGCTACGTGAGTATCTCATTGATACGGTAATAAAGGAAGTGCCATTTACAAGATTAAATGGTCATCGTACCATGAGACTCCCTAACAATGTGAATTTCAGTTTTCAATTTATTGAAGGCGAATCCTTGTTAATCATGTTGGATATGAATGGTATCTGTGCTTCTAGTGGTTCCGCTTGTACTTCAGGCTCTTTGGATCCATCCCATGTGCTTTTAGCAATAGGACTTCCACATGAGATTGCCCATGGTTCCCTTCGTCTGACCTTAAGTGAGGACATTACCATGGAAGATATCCAGTTTACCATTGAAAAAATCAAAGAAATTGTAGCGCGTCTTCGTTCTATGTCACCTTTATACGAAGATTATATGAAGAGTATAGAAAGAAAATAAACTTAAATTCAGGAGGTAGTATTATGTACAGCGAGAAAGTTATGGACCATTTCCAACATCCAAGAAATGTTGGTGAGATAGAAAATGCCAGCGGGGTAGGTACTGTTGGTAATGCAAAATGTGGAGATATCATGAGAATGTATCTGGACATTGATGAAAACGGAGTAATAAAGGAATGTAAATTTAAGACCTTTGGCTGTGGAGCTGCAGTGGCAACTTCCAGTATGGCAACTGAGCTTGTAAAGGGTCTTACTGTAGAGGAAGCCTTAAAAGTTACTAATAAAGCGGTTATGGATGCTCTTGATGGACTTCCACCGGTTAAAGTACACTGTTCCTTACTTGCAGAAGAGGCAATTCATGCAGCACTTTGGGATTATGCTGAGAAAAACGGCATTAAGATTGAAGGCTTAAAGAAACCAAAGAGCGATATTCACGAACATGAAGAAGATGTAGCAGATCAATACTAATAACCATTCATTTAAAGGAGTAACCGAGTGGAGAAGAAAAAAGTAGTAATTGGTATGTCCGGTGGAGTGGATTCCTCAGTCGGAGCGTATTTGCTAAAAGAAGCAGGCTATGACGTCATAGGTGTGACAATGCAGATCTGGCAGGCTGAGGACAACTGCACCCTAGAGGAAAATGGAGGTTGTTGCGGCTTAAGCGCAGTAGAAGACGCCAGACGTGTAGCAGCTGATTTACAAATTCCATACTATGTAATGAATTTTCGTACCGAATTTAAGGAAAATGTAATTGATTATTTTATACAGGAATATCTTGAAGGCCGTACACCTAATCCTTGTATCGCCTGTAATCGTTATGTAAAATGGGAATCTCTCTTACAACGTTCGTTGCAGATTGGGGCAGATTATATTGCCACTGGACATTATGCAAGAGTGGTGCAGCTTCCCAATGGAAGATATACACTGAAAAAGTCTGCAACTGCCGCTAAGGATCAGACCTACGCTCTATATAATCTGAGTCAGTATCAATTAAGTCATACCTTGATGCCAGTGGGAGAATACACTAAGGACGAGATTCGAGCAATTGCTGATAGAATCGGATTAAAGGTGGCCAATAAGCCGGACAGCCAGGAGATCTGCTTTGTTTCCGATAATAACTACGCCGGTTTTATCGAAGAGAATACCGGGAAGAAGCCTAAAAGTGGTAATTTCGTTACTCCAGATGGAAAAGTTATAGGTAAGCATAAAGGGATTATTCATTATACAGTTGGACAGAGAAAAGGACTAAATCTAAGTATGGGACATCCTGTATTTGTTGTGGCTATCCGACCGGAAACCAACGAAGTAGTAATTGGCAATGCCGAGGATGTCTTTTCTGACAGACTGGTATGTAATCGATTGAATTTTATGACCATAGAAGACTTGGAAGGTGAGATGAAGGTTACTGCTAAAATTCGCTATAGTCATAAGGGCGCTGAGGCAGTGATACGTAAGCTTGAGGAAGATAAGGTCGAATGTATCTTTACAGAACCTCAACGGGCAATCACTCCTGGACAGGCAGTTGTATTTTACGATGGTGATTATGTTGTAGGTGGAGGAACTATCTTATAGACCTGTAACACTACACGATAAATAGGATTTTATGAAGAGTTTTACTTGCATTTTATTGTTAGTAAAACTCTTTTTTACTAAGAAAATCATTGCAATAAGTCGATACTCAATATGAAGACCTAGAGGTACTAGGACTTTCACAACATCTTATTATAGAAAAAAATATTGTGGAAAGGAGGAAGCATAATGTCAACCAATAGTATTTCCTATTTGTTTGGGAGTAACGATAATACTTCTAGAAGCTATAGCTTGTACAGTTCTTTAGGGGATTATTCCTCCATTAGGAGTGGAAGCTATAAGAGATTGTTGAAAAGCTACTATGAAGAGCAGAAATCCTCTACGTCAGATTCTAATACTTCTAACAAAAATAATGTAGATTCTGTAGAGAAAAAGTCTCTGCTGGAAGTAAAGAGCAGTGCAGATGCTTTGGCTGAAGCGACGAAAAAAGTATCTTCCTATGATTTGTTTGAAAAAGTAGACATTACCACCAAGGATGCTACCACCGGAGACACTATCACTACAAAGGACTATAATCGTGATGCGATATACAAGGCTGTAAAAGGGTTTGTAGACAGCTATAACGATACACTAGATTCATCCAGTGAAGTGGATACGGCCAGTGTTCTTCGTCAGACGTTGTTTATGACGAATCAGACAGCAGCGTTTAAAAAAAGTTTATCTATGACTGGAATTACCATCGGATCTGACAATAAGCTTTCTGTAGACGAAGCTACGCTAAAGAAAGCCAATATTAATGAGCTTAAGACTTTGTTTACAGGCTACAATTCCTTTGCTTCTAAAATTTCACAGAAGGCCAGTGCAATTGCAAGTGCATCAGCATTGGCAACAGGAACTAAAACCTATACAAAGACAGGCTCATACGATCTGTCCAGCTTATACAATAGAATCAATACCTCTATATAAGATGTTGAAGGCAAAGCCCCCCGGATGATTCTCCAGGGGGCTTTGTATTAGAAAGAGGCCAGGACCATTTCTACCTACGTGTATTTTATGGACAAAATAGACATCCTATTGTACAATAGCTACTATTATAGAACAGGAGATAAAGATTATGAAGTTATTATTTGCATCTGATATTCACGGGTCAATTTATTACTGCAGAAAGTTAATTAAAGCGTATGAGAGAGAACAGGCAGAGAAAATGATACTATTAGGGGATATTCTATATCATGGCCCACGTAATGATTTACCAAGGCAATATGCACCAAAAGAAGTGATTTCCCTACTGAATGCCTATAAGGAGAGTCTCTTTTGTGTAAGAGGAAACTGTGAGGCAGAGGTGGATCAGATGGTATTGGAATTTCCGGTAATGGCAGATTATATGCTGATGTTTATAGATGGAAAAACCGCTTTTATTACCCATGGACATAACTATAATCTGGACAAGCTTCCTCCTTTAAAAGAGGGAGACTTACTAATCCATGGCCACACCCATGTGCTAAAAGCGGTGAAAGAGAAAAATATTCATTATTTGAATCCAGGTTCCGTTTCTATTCCAAAGGAAGGTAATCCTTGCAGCTATATGGTTTACGAAGAAGGCTGTTTTACCATTAAGACCTTGGATGGTGACACTATCTTGACGTATGAACTCTAAAAGCGCTTACAGGTCTAAGAATATTGGCTTTCTGTTTTCAAATACTGTATATCTTGTAAATCCAAGATTTAGAAGGAGCAATCTCGCTTTCTCAAAGTCATAGGCCAGATGCTCTGTTTTATGGGCATCGGAGCCTATGGTGAGGATGTTTCCTCCTAATTCTTTATATAGCTTTAGAATCTCCGGGGTAGGGTGAGGTCTACAAAGTCCGTATTTATAGCCGGCGGTGTTTACCTCAATTCCCTTGCCCATGGAGATTATTTTCTTTAAGATTTCTTCAAATAGCTCCCGATATAGCTCAACCTTAAAATCTTTTCCCTTAGATGGGCCATAGCGTACTACATAATCCAAGTGCCCATACACATCAAAGTTGTCAAAGTGATTGATGTTCTTTAGAATGCTTTCAAAATATTTCTTGTATCCTTCCTCTTCAGAGATTCCCTTCCAATATTCTGGATAATACACATCCATATTATCTACCAGATGACTTGAGGCTATGACAAAGTCAAATTCATATTGACTCAGGAGTTCGTGGTATCGCCCGTGAAGATCAGGCTTTATTCCACATTCAATTCCCATCAAAAGTTTTATTTGATCTTGATATCGTTTTCTAAGTTCTGTTATTTTGTTAGCATACTCTGCAGGGTCAAAAACAAAGGGAAGGTTATATAGCGCTGGATAATCAAAGTCCATGTGGTCAGTAATACAGATACGGGTAAATCCCAAGTCTATGGCTTTTTGTATCATGGATTCCATTGGTTCTTTAGAATCGGAAGAAAAGCTGGTATGAACATGATAG
>JAEYRR010000387.1 GCA_023435505.1 Bacillota bacterium
ATTACTAAGTCTGCCTTATTATCTGCAGAAGTCGAGCTTTTATTGATCAAGACCAGATTACTGCTTCTAAAGTAATCAATTAAGCCTGCAGCTGGGTATACCATTAAAGAGGTTCCCCCTATTATTAAGGTATCTGCCATTGCTATTGCGCTGACTGCTCTAGAGATTACTTCCTGATCTAGCCCTTCTTCATAAAGGACAACATCCGGCTTTACAACTCCTCCACACTTCTCACACAAAGGCACTCCTTCTACTGTCAGTACATAGTTTTCATCATAAAATTTATGGCACTTCATGCAATAATTACGAAGCACTGAACCGTGGAGTTCATAGACCTTCTGACTACCTGCTGCCTGGTGCAGCCCATCTATATTCTGGGTGACAATCGCTTTTAGCTTTCCCATTGCCTCCAGCCTTGCCAACGCCTTATGACAGTCATTGGGCTCTGCTCTAGGATAAACAAGGTTTTTTTTATAAAATTCATAGAAATCCTCAGGATGATGGATGAAAAAAGAATGGGATACAGCCTGCTCCGGAGAAAAGTGTTTATTAAATTTCTTACTATATATTCCTTCAGAGCTTCTAAAGTCCGGTATTCCGCTAGCGGTTGATACTCCTGCACCACCAAAAAAAACGATACGATTACTATCCTGAATAATTTGTACAAGCTTAGCTATCTTATCATTCATATATTCACCTCCGTACATAATGCACCTTCCTGTACTAATCTAGATATAAACTATTTATACCGATTTACCGGTTCCTTATGTATTAATCATCTGATAATACCATGTACCAATAGTTATAGATAGTTTTATATCCGATTTTTTCGTATAATCTAATTGCGCCCATATTATCTGACATAACTTGTAAATAAGCAATTTTTGCCCCCATTTTTATTCCTTCAGACATGATTTTCTTACAAATCCTTGTACCATATCCTCTTTTGCGATACTTTTCTAATACCCTAATATCATATAGGCCTATTCTATGTCTTTCGAGTACACCTAAGCCACATGCTACCATTTCATTTTTTTCATAAATGGCTGCACATATTAGTGGTCTTCCAATACTCCTTAGCATATCTTTAGATATACTTCGTTCTGGTACCTTAACTGTACCATTTAATTTTACAAACTGGTCAAGCCATCTCTCCTCTATATGAAATAAACATTCCATATAATCAGTATCCTCATTAACCAAGTTTCCTAACTGCATTTCCATTATATGTGTTTCTTTCTGAGCCTCATAACCGCGAGCCTCTAGTAACTCTTGCAGTCCATGCTCTACACCATTAGTCATCTTATAAACACATGGGAGTGCCTTTGAGAAATATCTCTTTTCACACTCTATAACCTTTTCCTCTAAATTAAGTGTACTTTTATATATTGGATTTACAGAATTTCCACGATATGTATATCCATCGGAATACCTTAAAATCCATCCATCATAGATCTCTGAGAGTAGCGCGGGAAATGCATTCATTGCTATTTCTTCATACATTACAATCAGGTTTCTCTGCCCTACTTTTTGCTCCATAACATTCCTCCTAATTACATGGCTATCAAAAAAATCATCTCCATACTTTTTTTCTATTATATCAGATACCCATTCATGCTACTAATGCAAAGTTTTTAGGATGTGCCTCTTCATGTGGTACAACAGACTATTCTATTCTTGCACTACATCAGTTTACTGACTTTTTATCTCTTATCTAAAACTAGTCTTACAAAAATCATCATTTTTATATAATTTTCTACATATTTGGTGGTATAATTATCTCTGTAATTTACATCAGGAGATACTACAATGAAATTAAAGCAAATAAGAAATTCAACCTATATAGTCACTTATGCAGGGAAGAAATTTTTAATCGATCCTTCCTTTGAATTATCCGTTCCCATAGATGAAGTGTTAGATGTTGATGCTGTTATTATTACGCGGATGTTAGATAAGTTGGACGTATATGCCATGGAATTCTTTCCTTATGATATGCATTTTTTTGTCCCAAATGAAGAACTAGTAGAACTTATGAAAGAATCTGGCTTTCCTAATGTTGAACTTTTAAAAGACTATGGTTCTTTATTTCATAACATATGGCTTATTCAAACACCTACTAAATACTCTCTCTCTTTTACTCATACCGATATGTCTAAGGCGTACCAAGAAACATGTGGTGTAATATTAAATCATATTCGAGAAAAATCTCTCTATATTATGGGAAACACGACGTTAAATGAGGATATTCATGATATTCTGATGGATACATCTCCGGATATTGCTGTCTTCCACGTTGGTCATTCCAAGTATATAGATGAGCGATATGTGAATATGAATAAAGATGACTTTTTGGATATAAGTAAATCTACTCGAAACACCATGCTTCTTGCTTCTTGTATTCATTCTGTTAACTCTAGTATGTCCTTTGTGGGAGCACTTAAAAATCTTGCTTCTGATCATGATTTATCCCATCGTATGTCCATTCTTTATGATGGATTGACTTACGAAACATAAGAAAAACCTTATCTATCTTTCTTTAATGAGAGTTAGATAAGGTTTTTTCTCCTAACTTTATATGAGACTAAAATTAAACAAAAACAGGTGGATAACCAAGGTTTTTGGTGGATAATATTATTTATTTTCACTTATCTTGTGGATTCACCTATTATCAATAGTTATCCGAAGCATGCATTCACTTCCGCCACGTAGTATAGAGTCTAACAGTTCAACTTTTACGTCTTTATCTATCCATAGTGAATTGAGATTATATAACAGACTTTGTCTGGAACATTCACATAGAGAGCCATTGCTCATGTATCCTTTTGTGTAAAGATCACATAGACATTTATGATAAATCACTTCATATTCTCTTTCTCTGGTTATTTCTTTTACACTAATCTCCTGAATCTCGCTACTTAGCTGATGAAAGAATGTTGATATAGTCTTTGTCTTATTCCATACCCCGGTATATATCTCGCGAGAATAGGAATCTGAACATGCTTTTCCACACTGAGCATATACCTTAGATTTCTCTAATTCCGAAAGCTCCTCTATTCCTTTTTCAAAACCCTTAAACCAATACTCTAAAAAATCCCCCACACTTATTCCTCCCGTTATCTATTGGTCTATGTCAATACACTTAAAAATATTACTCTTCTATGGCTTTTAAATCTGCTATTAACCGGAGCCTGTCATGCCTAAATTGGTTATCTTACAACTAATCTAGGTCAGAGTAGATATATATATTAGTATGTACAATATAATAATTGTAGTTAAGATGAGAACACTATTTTTAATTGTCTTAACCATCCTAAGCTGTTTTAACATGATAT
>JAEYRR010000029.1 GCA_023435505.1 Bacillota bacterium
ACCACAGGTTTTTGATGAAACCACCTTGACTCAAGAAGAACGTAAAATGGTGGATGAGTTTTCTTCTCAGATTGATTTGAAGAATTCTAACATAATCATCCAATTTGGTGCAGGAGCGCAAAAAAAAGTAGCTGATTTTTCGGAATCAGCCTTAAACAGTGTTAAGACGAAAGATCTTGGTGAAGTTGGTAGTATGTTGACAGATGTAGTGTCAGAACTGAAAGGTTTTGATGCAAATGAAGAAAAAGGCGGTATTCTGGGCTTCTTTAAACGTAATACCAATAAGCTTTCTACATTAAAGACCAAGTATGAGAAAGCAGAAGTGAATGTCAATAAGATCTGCCAAGCTTTAGAAGGACACCAGATACAGCTCCTTAAGGATGTAGCAACCTTAGATAAGATGTATGAGCTTAATAAGACCTATTTTAAAGAGCTTTCCATGTATATTCTGGCTGGAAAGAAAAAGTTAAAAGAGGCACAGGAGCAGGAGCTTCCTGCCCTGCAGAAGAAAGCAGAACAAAGCGGACTTCCAGAGGATGTTCAGGCTGCCAATGACTATGCTAATCTGTGTAACCGTTTTGAAAAGAAACTGCATGATCTGGAATTAACGAGAATGATTTCCATTCAGATGGCTCCTCAGATTAGACTGGTACAGAGTAATGATACTCTTATGACAGAAAAGATTCAGTCTACCATAGTGAATACGATTCCATTATGGAAGAGTCAGATGGTATTGGCTCTTGGGATTTCCCATTCTCAGGAAGCAGCTAAGGCCCAGCGTCAGGTTACTGACATGACCAATGAGCTATTGAAGAAGAATGCAGAGACATTAAAGATGGCGACTGTGGAAACAGCCAAAGAATCTGAGCGTGGTATTGTAGATATTGAAACTCTTCGTACTACCAATGAGACTCTCATTTCTACCTTGGATGAAGTGATGAGAATTCAGGATGAAGGCCGTCAGAAGAGAAGAGAAGCGGAAGTTGAGCTGAATCGTATTGAAAAAGAATTGAAAAATAAATTACTAACAATGAATAAAAAGTAGGAATCTCTGAATTTAAGTGACTAGTACTTTAAAAGGAGGAGTGTCTGTGTGGTATGATAGCAGCAGGGCTTATATGCTAGCCTCTAATCATGTATTCCGCTCCTTTTCTAGGCATGATTATTCAGCAAGGAAGGGCTCCTATGAGCGCCTTATTAACCATTACTATGGTAAAAATTCTTTATTTAAAAGGACATTACCTTATGCGGGGAACTATCAGCTACTGGACTTGAATGAGCTGGCAAAGGATGTTGAACTTCCTCTTTCTAAACTTCTTTATGGTATAGGGGAAGAAAGTGAGGCAGACGCAGAAGATCTGGCGGAGTCCTACAACAAACTGATGAAAGCCTTTGATACCTTGGACAACAAAGAATTTGTCAGCCGGAAAAACTGGCTGACTTCTCTTACAAAAACCTATTCTGAGGAGATACTAAAGGCAGGCTTTATTCTTACTGAAGATGGCTTCATGATTAGTAAAACAAAGGAGGAACAGTCCCTAGAGAATGTGGCAGCTTTTAACTATCTGTTTCAAGGAGAGCATTCTTTTGGGAAGCATCTTATGGATCGTATCATACAGATCGGCCATGAAGCTCTATCATCCATAAGTCGCTCACCGAAGCATTATAGTGCCAGCGGAAGTTTTGTATACTCTATTACTACAGGAACACTTTATAATGATGTTTTCTAAGAGAAAAGGGTGTGCTACAAAATGACTGATACATAGTCATTTTTGTAGCACACCCTTCTTGTTATCTTAACACTCTACGCTGTTGACAGAATCGAATTCATCCTGAATTTCTTTGCTAGGCTCTTTGTCTAGTAAGCTTACTACGACGATAAGTATACAAGCAAAGATAAAAGCTGGCAGTAATTCATATATTTCAAAGATACCACCAAGTTTTTTAATGAACAGAGACCATAGTATAGAGAGACAACCTCCTCCTACCATACCACAGATAGCTCCCTTTAAGGTTGTACGCTTCCAGAAAAGAGAGAATAAAACCAAAGGACCAAATGCAGCACCAAACCCAGCCCATGCATAGGATACGAGTTCAAAGACAGAACTGTTTTCATCCCAAGCGATCAGGATAGAGAAGAGAGCTACGACTATAATCGTCACTTTTGAGATAACTAGTACCTGTTTATCAGAAGCATTTTTCTTAAATATTTTCTTAAACAAGTTGCTTCCTACAGAAGAGGACACCATTAATAACTGGGAATCTGAAGTACTCATGGTGGCAGCAAGGATACCGGATAATACTACACCTGCCAAAAGTGGATATAGGAAGGTATTTGTCATTAAGATAAATATTGTCTCGGAATTTGTCTTATCCAACCCACTTAGTATACCTTGAGCAGATAAAGATCTTCCAACCAATCCAATAAATGTTGCAACCATAAGGGAGATAACAACCCAAGTCATAGCAATGATTCTGGATTTCTTGATTTCCTTAGAGCTACGAATTGCCATAAAACGTATCAGAATATGAGGAACACCAAAGTAACCTAAGCCCCATGCAAGCCCAGAGAAGATATTCATCGCACCATAGGCCTGCTTTGTGCCGGTAACGGCATCATAGGAATTTGCTATATCTAAGTAACCAGGTAGATCTTTAATGGAATTGATTATGCTTTCAATTCCACCAGCTTTTACGAGTCCTACAACCAGGATGATAA
>JAEYRR010000114.1 GCA_023435505.1 Bacillota bacterium
GTAATGGGATTGACCCATGATAATCTAAGTGAACTCAGAGAGATCAAACATGTATTCTCTGTTAATTATGAAAACAACCAATTGAAAATCAAATGCTCCGGTGGAAAACACAACCTAATCCGTATATTGAACTATCTGCAGGAGAAGTCCATCTCCTTTGGTAGAGTCTTCTCAGAACTGCCAACATTAAATGACGTGTTCCTAGAAATCACAGGGAAAGAGCTTAGGGACTAGGAGGTGCCGTATGTTTTTACATTTATTCAAATATAAACTTAAGATGCTTTTTAAGCCGTCTGAAGAACTATTTTGGACATATCTATTTCCACTGATATTGGCAACTATGTTTTTTGTTGCCTTTGGTAATATAGCAGAAAAGACAGAGAACTTTTCTACCATACCAGTCGCTGTAGTAAAAGAAGCAGAACCCAATGAATACCTAAATGCCCTACTGACTCAATTATCCAGTGATTCTGATGATGCTACTTTAAAAATAACAGAAACCTCCAAAGATGAGGCTCAAAAGATGTTACAGGATGATAAAATAGATGCCATTGTAACGATTAATGAGGATATCAGCCTCACAGTCAGTGGAGAAGGTATCAACCAGAGTATCGTCCGTATGATTTTTGATCAGTATAAACAGATCTCTGATACTATTACTAACGTAGCTTCCACCAATCCGGAAAAAGTTCCTGAGGTCCTAGCTACTATGTACAGTACCATTCAGGCAAATATTGAAACCACATTAAATGAGCATGACAATCTGGATACTATGACCTGGTATTTCTTTGCCCTAGTTTCCATGAACTGTCTGTTTGGATGTCTCTTTGGCCTAAGGAGCATTGTAGCTATTCAGGCAAATATTACAGTTCTGGCAGCCAGACGTTGTGTGACTCCAACTCACAAATTAAAACTTATTGTCAGCGATATGTTAGCCTGCATCATCGTACAGTATCTATCTAATGTTGTATTACTCTGTTATCTCATTTTTGGACTTCATATAAACTTTGGTGACAGACTTCCTTATGTTTTCCTGACAGCCTTAGTAGGCTCTTTGGTTGGTGTTGCTAACGGTACCTTTGTTGGAGCAATCGGCAGATTTTCTGAAGGTGTAAAAGATGCCATTATTATGGGTGGATCTATGATTTTCTGTTTTCTAGGTGGACTTATGGTAGGAAACATGAAGGATATGATTGATAAGACCCTACCATTCATTAACAAAATCAACCCTGCAGCCTTAATTGCGGACTCTTTTTACAGTCTTAGCATTTATGATAATTTAGACCGCTATATGCTTAATACGGCCATCCTTGTTGTTATGACGGTAGTATTGGCAATATTAAGTTTCTGTCTGGTAAGGAGGGAACGTTATGCAAGCATTTAATAGTTATTTGAAGATATTAAAGAAAAACATTGGTGGAGTTATCATATATCTGATTATATTTATGATCGTCACTATCCTGTTCAGTAATTTTGGCGGTGATACCGTGGAAAACAATTTTTCGATGAAAAAACTCAACATTGCAGTCATAGACCGTGATAATACCCAATTAAGTAAAGGGTTTAAGGACTATCTAGGAACCATTCATAACATTGTAGATGTGAAGGATGACGTGGAAAGTCTGCAAGATAATTTATATTACCGTAATGTCTCCTATATCTTATACATATCAAAGGGATATGAGGATAAGCTCTCAAATGGAAACCTAGATAATCTAGTCGAAAATGTTAAAGTTCCAAACTCCTTTGAAGGTATCTTTGCTGACCAACAGGTAGATCAATACTTTAAAACGATCTCTTCCTATCTGAAGTCAGGCTACGAACCAGAGAAAGCGTTAACTCTAACAAAGGGAAGCTTAGAAAAAGCAATTGATGTTACAGTGGTTGACACAGGAGTAGCAACCATAGAGCAACAGGCCGATAAGATGTTTTTCTTCTTTCAGTACCTGGCATATGTTTTAATCTGTGTATCCATGGTAGGTTTAGGGCCAATTCTTCTGACTTTTAGTAAACCTGACCTAAAGAAGCGTATTGATGTCTCAGCATTAAGCTTAAAGTCAAAAAACAGACAGCTGATTACCTTTAGTTTCTTCTTTACGATTGCCATCTGGTTTGCTTTCATACTATTGGCATTTGTAATGAACGGAACCAAAATATTCTCTACTGCAGGACTTTTGTGTATGCTAAACAGTTTTATCTTTTCATTGATCTGTCTTTCTATAACGTACTTAGTAAGCCTTCTGATCAAATCAAAAAATGCCATATCCATCATCAGCAATGTTTTAGGACTTGGCATGAGCTTCCTTTGCGGCATCTTTGTGCCACAGTCAGTAATGTCAGAAAAGGTCTTAAGCATAAGTCGTATCTTGCCGGGATATTGGTATATGGATGCACATAATATTCTGGTAAATTACGATGGAAGTGCCTCTCAAGTAAGTAGAATACTTGCAGATTTTGGTATTCTTTTTGGTTTTGCAGTAGTCATTTTAGCAGTAAGTCTTGTGGTATCCAAAGTTAAACAAGAAAATGCCTAATATAAATAAATCAAGCCGTAATGTTTTATACCTATAACATTACGGCTTTTTCTTATAGAATATTCTTTTTAGGTGGAACAACTTTTACGTAAAAGTTAATTGTGTTTTCTTCATCCAGTGTAGCCAGAAAAATATCTTCTACCTTGTTTATTTTATATTTCGCTATCTGTTTTATTAACCAGTTTTCATCTTTTCCCATACGTTGAAGATTATCAGGAAGAACTTTGCCATCCATCATCACATTGGCAACCATGGTCTCTTGTTTTGGATGAAGCCCCATATCCATCGCAGTTACCGGCTTCTCATCGGCAATCGGTATAACACTTAGTTCTCCATTGGTTTCAAAGATAACAGTATCAACTTTGGAAAGATCAAAATAACCAAGTGGACGTAACATTGTAAGAAATTCATCCATATCCAAATGGGCCTTGGAGAAATTCTTCTTATAGATCTTCCCCTTTTCCATCAATACGATAGGATGCCCCACAATTATATTACGAATTACCTTACTTTTATCTGTACCAATGCAACATAGATAGGTAAATATCCCATAGACAATCATCGCAATTACATTGTGAAGTATTTTTTTATCTGTAGCGATGGAAAGCTGAGCCGCTATAGAGCCAATGGCAATACTGTTGATATAGTCATACATGCTCATGGATGCTATGGTTCTATTACCTAATGCTTTTGTAATTAAGAACAATATAAACAGGGAAAGTAATGCTGTTAAAGGTATGATAAAGTATTCCATATATTCTCCTCTTTGTATCATTTTCCATTCCTTTCCCTAGTATTCACATTTTTTTATCTTCTATACTATTTCTTGCAGTCTGCCTCTTTAAAAATATTAGCATAACAATTCTTTCTATATTCTCGATAATCATAATCCAGCGCACTTGCATAATCAATTCTATTTCTACAACAGCCACATCTTGATCTGTTCATATTCTGATGACAAGTATTTTTCCAAGTAACCTCAGGTTGTATATATTTTTCATCAGGACATTCACCTTGCATTTCCTCATAATACTCTCCATAGTCAGGCATGCACCTTCTATTCTCCCATGAGTAACAACTATTTTC
>JAEYRR010000228.1 GCA_023435505.1 Bacillota bacterium
TCCATAGTACGTACTTCTATTCCACGAATGGAGAGTCCAACCAATCTTGGGTTCACGTCAAAAATTGCTTTTATTACAAAGCCCCTGCGCTCAAAATCAGCATAGTTCGCAAGCGCCTGGCCTAAATTACCTGCACCAACTATAATCACATTATATTTACGGTCTAATCCCAATATCCTTCCAATCTCATTATAAAGATATTCTACATTATAACCATAACCCTGTTGCCCAAAGCCCCCAAAATTATTTAAGTCCTGTCGTATCTGTGAAGCAGTAACCTGCATCTTTTCACTTAATTCTTTGGACGAAATTCTAACCACATCATGTTCCAGCAATTCCCCTAGATACCGATAGTATCTTGGTAGACGCCTTATTACCGCTAGTGAAATAGCCTTTTCAGCCAAGGTAATCCCTCCTTACGACATGTATTATGTAATATTATAGTAGATTGACACTTTATTGTCAAACTCCAATACATTGCATCCTTAAATAATTTATGATAAGATTACCCTTAGATTTTATCCAAAAGAAAGGACAAACACTATGATACTGGCATGTAATAATATAAATAAATCCTTTGGCACAGATCAGGTCCTTACCAATGTGTCATTTCATATAAATGAACGTGAAAAAGCTGCTATTGTTGGCATCAATGGTGCTGGCAAATCTACCTTGTTAAAAATTATCATGGGAGAAATGTCTGCTGACCAGGGAGATGTCGTATTTAGCAAGGGTACTACGGTAGGCTATCTTCCGCAGCATCAGAATCTTTCCTCCCATAAAACCATTTATGAGGAATTATTGGAGGTAAAACAGGATATTCTGGAACTGGATGGTCAGATTAGAGAACTGGAACGGAATATGAAACATGCTTCCGGTGATGAACTAGAGCGCATGTTAGCTACCTACACCAGGCTAAATCATGAGTTCGAGATGAGTAATGGTTATGCCTATCAAAGTGAGATTACAGGTGTGTTAAAAGGCCTTGGATTTACAGAAGAGGATTTTAATAAGACAACCAATACCCTTTCTGGCGGTCAAAAGACCAGAGTTGCTTTGGGAAAATTACTTCTATCCTCTCCCGATATCATCTTATTGGACGAACCTACCAACCATCTGGATTTGGATTCCATTGCTTGGTTGGAAAACTACCTGATGAATTACAAAGGGGCTGTTGTTATTGTTGCCCATGATCGCTACTTTTTAGACAGAGTCGTAAGTAAAATTATTGAAATAGACCAGACAAAAGCCTCTATGTTCCTAGGCAATTACACTACCTATGCTAAAAAAAAGGCTCAGGTCAGAGATGCCCAGATTAAGCAGTATCTAAATCAACAACGGGAAATCAAACATCAGGAGGAAGTCATTGCAAAGCTTCGTTCCTTTAATCGTGAGAAATCCATCAAGCGGGCAGAAAGTCGTGAGAAGTTATTAAGTAAAATTGAGGTTTTAGATTGTCCTACCATAGAGAATGCCGCCATGAATCTAAAATTAGAACCCTCAATCCTCAGTGGAAATGACGTTCTAACGGTCTCCCATTTAAAAAAAGCCTTTGGCCCTCTTTCATTATTTGAAGATATCTCCTTTGACATCAAAAGGGAGGAAAAGGTGGCCATTATTGGGAAAAATGGTACCGGAAAAACCACTATCTTAAAAATAATTAACGAACTTCTTCCGGCAGATGGCGGAGAAATAAAGCTGGGAAGTAAAGTAAAGATTGGCTACTATGATCAAGAGCATCATGTACTAGACCCTGAGAAGACTCTAATGGAAGAAATCTCTGATACCTACCCGGATCTCACTAATACAAAGATTCGTAATGTACTGGCTGCGTTTCTATTTACTAATGATGACGTATTCAAGCGCATCAAGGACTTAAGTGGTGGAGAAAGAGGCAGAGTCTCTCTGGCTAAGCTTATGTTGTCAGAAGCCAACCTGTTAATTCTCGATGAACCTACAAACCATCTGGATATTGTCAGTAAAGAAATACTGGAAAATGCCATCAACAACTATACCGGAACTGTACTTTATGTCTCACACGATCGTTATTTTATCAATAAAACCGCCACCCGAATTTTGGATTTAACGAAACAGCAGATGTTAAATTATATCGGTAACTATGACTATTATGTGGAAAAGAAGGAACAGATGGAAAGCGCTTACCTTTCTGATTCCTCCGATACGGAGGCAGACTTCCAGACAGATTCTGTAAGCAATGGTTCTGTAAGCTGGAAACAACAGAAAGAGGAGCAGGCAAGACTTCGTAAGAAACAGAATGATTTGAAAAAGATCGAGGATAGTATCACTGCTTTAGAGACAGAAAATGAAGAAATCGATGTTCTGTTAGCAAAGGAAGAAATCTACACTAATGTGGAAGAGCTGTTGAAGCTTAACAACAGAAGAAAAGCAATTGAAGAAGAATTAGATGAGCTGATGGAACAATGGAGCGAATTGGCTGATTAAAAAGATGGGAGTTCACCTTTAGCGAACTCCCATCTTTTTATATTCAATATTCACTTACTATCCCATGATTCTACTGATTCAGAAACACTGAATGATTCAAATCCTTTTGTACTGATATTCTCCATGGCACTGAGTATATGTTTGTGGGCAAGCTCTTCTGCACGATTACCATCTCGAGTCTTTAAAGCTTCTACAATATCACTATGCTCTGTACTACAGGAAATAGCACGGTCCTCAGAGCTAAGAGTCTTCTTACGCAATCTCTGCACATAATGATGGAAATCCACTAAGACATGATTTAACATTCGGCTGTTACAAGCATCGTATATAATATCATGGAATCTATTGTCAAGTTCTACTAATTGTTCATAATGCTTCTTCTTTGTGTGAAAATCAAACAAATATTGAATCTCTTCTAATTCCTCAAGCTGACTATCTGTAATGCTTTCACAGGCCCATTTTGCACAAAGTCCTTCCAGATAAGAACGGATTACGTAAATGTCCTTCATATCTTTAACAGATAAACCGGTTACAACTGCACCCTTATTCGGTATAATTTTCACAAGACCTTCCAGTTCCAGCTGTCTGAGAGCTTCTCTAACTGGAGTACTGCTGACTCCAAGTTCTATGGCAATAGTATTTTCTCGTAGTTCCTCATCTTTACCATATTTCCCCGACAAAATGTCTTCTCTGATATGATGAAAGACACGCCCCCGTAAAGAGTATTTATCTGTCATTTCTTTGTTTATTCCAATCTCATCCAAAGATGATCCTCCTAACTATACTGCTGATTCAATTAGGCTGATTGTTTGTTATAAACCAGCAATGGTCTCCATAAGATAATCAGCAAACTCAGCACTTGTAGCACCAGTATCTCTTCCAGTCATAACAAGTTTCTTCTCAGTAATGGTACAGATATCTAAAGCTTTATACAGTTTATCAGCCTCAGCTGTGTAACCGATGTGGGCAAGTAACATAGCTCCTGCTCGGATTACACTGCATGGATCTGCATATATATCTCTGCCCTCTTTTACCATACGAGGTGCAGAACCATGTATCGCTTCAAACATCGCATATTTCTTACCAATATTGGCACTTCCAGCAGTACCTACTCCACCCTGGAATTCTGCTGCCTCATCTGTAATAATATCACCATATAGGTTAGGTAATACCACCACCTGGAAGTCTTTTCTTCTCTTCTCGTCTACAAGCTTTGCAGTCATAATATCTATGTACCAGTCGTCAGCCTGAATGCCTGGATAATCTTTCGCAATGCGGTAGAAGGTGTCTAAGAATTTTCCATCTGTTGTCTTTATAATATTGGCTTTGGTAACTGCAGTTACTCTTGTTTTACCATTTGCTTTCGCAAATTCAAACGCAGCTGTTATAATGCGGTCACAGCCTTGACTAGTAGCAACAGTGAAATCAATGCCTAGGTCCTCTGTTACGTGAATGCCTTCCTTACCGGCAGCATAACCACCTTCTGTGTTTTCTCTATAAAAGGTCCAATCAATTCCCTGTTCAGGAATTCTTACAGGACGAACATTAGCAAATAGGTCTAACTCTTTTCTCATTGCTACATTAGCAGACTCAACATTAAGCCATTCATCCCCTTTTCTAGGAGTTGTTGTAGGTCCTTTTAAAATAACGTTGCATTCCTTTAATTCCTTTAATACTTCGGCAGGAATTGCAGCCAACTCAGCAGCACGTCTTTCAATAGTCAATCCATCAATCACACGAAATTCCACTTTGCCTGATGCTACTTCATTTTGAAGAAGATACTCTAATACACGTTGTGCCTGGCCTGTTATTGCAGGTCCAATTCCGTCACCACCACAAACGCCAATTACGATCTTATCTAAGGTTTTGTAATCTACAAATCCGCCTTGAGCCTTCATGGCTTCCACTCTTTTTAACTGTTTTTCCAATAGCTGCCCAAACTGTTCCTTAGCTGCTTCAATCTCTTGTTGATACATTCCTTTACCTCCAAAATCATTTCTTTTTTTCTTTCTACACAAGTGTATCATAACCATAAAAATCTGACTATACTTACTTTCATTTCTCTATTGATTTATAGATTCACTCCTAGCTCCTGACAGGCAGCATCAATAACGTCAAGAAGTTCTGCATCGGTAATTACAGTTACGCGTCCCTCTTCGTATTCTTTATCTACCCAATCCTTCACTAAAGACACTAAATTACTACTCTTATCTACCTTTCGGTCCTCTGGAAGTTTGAAATAACAGTTAATCCAATGGGCAATACCTGCAAGACCGGAAGTATTCGATACAGCAACTAAAGCTGGCCGATTCAA
>JAEYRR010000318.1 GCA_023435505.1 Bacillota bacterium
GTCTATGCAAGTACGATGAACCCTTCGGCACTGGAGTACCGGATTAGCCGTGGACTTCAGGAACGAGATGAGCAGATGGCAATTCTTGTACAGCGGGTTTCTGGATCAAGGTATCAACAATACTATATGCCGAGTGTAGCCGGTGTGGGATATTCCAGGTACTCCTATAAATGGCTTCCAGATATGGATTCTAATGCGGGGATGCTTCGTCTGGTTGGAGGCTTGGGAACGAGGGCGGTTGATCGAACAGAGGGAGATTATCCGCGATTAGTAAGTCTGGATCGACCATTATCTACGATTTTTTCTGAAGTAGAAATGAGGCATAGATTCTCACAAAAGTACTACGACGTAATTGATATAGAAAAGAGTGAGTTCAGGACATTTCCCTTATGTGATGTAATAAACTGGCTTCCGGATTACGATAAGAGGGCAGTTTTAGAGCACGATACAGAGGCAGAGCGACTCTTTTCTGAAAGGGGAAATTACAGAGACATTTATTTTGTATCCTGTCAGGGGATTACTAGGAATGAAGTGCTTATTCATACAATGACAGAGATTCTTAAGAAACTTGATGAAGCATATCAGTATCCAGTGGATATAGAATTTACAATCAATCTTGGGGAAAATAATACATTCGTATATAATCTTTTGCAATGTCGACCACTTCAGATGTGTAAAACCGGAGAAACGGTAGTAATACCTGAAATTGATGACAAGAATGTTCTTGTTGATATTAAAGGTACTTCTATGGGAAGCTCCAAAATAGAGTATGAGAGTGCAGTTATCTATGTGGAGCCTCAAAGATACTATGAAGCTCCTTATAATCGAAAACCTAATGTTGCACGTGCTATTCATGAAATTAATGTTTACTACAAAGAATTGAGAAAAAAGAATGCGGACAGCGTACAGGGAATATTGCTAATGGTTCCCGGAAGAATAGGAACATCGTCTCCGGAGCTTGGAGTAGCAGTTACATTTGCAGACATTAATGGGTTTACGTCAATCTGTGAAATCGCATATAGTAAAGCTGGATATCATCCGGAACTGTCCTATGGAAGTCATATGTTCCAAGACTTTGTGGAGGAGAATCTTTATTATGGTGCCATTTATGAGAGTGAAAAGACCAGGATTTATCAGCCAGAACTGTTAGTTGGCAGAGAGGACATATTTTCAAAAATATGTCCACAATACCCGGATGAGAATGGGATGATTCATGTGTACGAGATGCACAAAGGAGAGTGTATTATGTATCATGATATGGAAAATGATCGGACAGTGATAAAGGTTGAGTAAGGGTGTCTCTTAAAAAACATCATTAAAAGTTTAGTAAGGCTTAATATTAAAAGTTAATGGAGGTGTTTTGCTTGGTATTTTTAACAGGGGATACCCATGGAGAATTTGAACGTATTGAAGAATTCTGTGAAGAGTATGAAACAACGACAGACGATGTAATGGTAATTCTAGGAGATGCAGGAATTAACTATTATTTAAATGCCAGGGATATACAAGAAAAGGAGAGGCTATCTCAGCTTAATATTACATTGTTTTGTGTGCATGGGAATCATGAAGAGAGACCAGAGAATGTGATAGATGCTGATTATGCTGAAAAGGATTGGCATGGTGGACTTGTTTGGGTTGAAGAGGAATTTCCTAATATTTTATTTGCTAAAGATGGAGAAATATATGATATTGCCTTAGACGGTAAAACAGCCATTGTTATTGGTGGAGCTTATTCTGTGGATAAGTACTATAGAATCTCTGGTGGAGCTCCTTGGTTTGATTCTGAGCAACCAGACGAAACCATTAAAGCATATGTGGAAACACAGCTTGAAAAAGTAAACTGGAAGGTCGATTATATATTTTCCCATACTACGCCATTTTCTTATATGCCGCATGAGGAGTTTCTTTCTAATATAGATCAAAAGACTGTCGATAACTCAACAGAGGTATGGCTAGATCAAATTGAACAAAAATTAGATTATGATAGATGGTATGCTGGACATTTTCATACTACTAAAAGCATGGGGAAGATACAAATATTATATGAAGACTATGTGGAATTAGATTCCGATTGGTACTAAAAGAAGATAAAAGGCCGCATAGTTTTGTATGCGATGGAAAGAAAATGAGAATGTAAAGTCTATGTTACAATACTTTGGGAAAAAGCACATGTTGGTTGGTTTTCATGTAAAGAAGCATGTGCTATAGTTGTAACATATTATAGAAGAATGGAGATGGATTTATGAGTTTAGGAACTAATATACAATATTTACGCAAACTAAACAAACTGACACAGGAGGAATTTGCTGAGAAAATGAACATTACAAGACAAACTGTTTCAAGATGGGAATCCGATGAAGTGACTCCCGAGCTTAGCAAACTTATTGAGATATGTTCTACATTTTCATGTAAGTTAGATGAATTAGTTAGAGAGAATATATCTTCCAAGAAGGAGATTTATTCTGAAGTAGAAATTAGAAAAGTACCTGCATTCAAAATGGCAAGGTATGTAATGATTTCTCCTAATCCAGAAGATGATGTGCAAAATCACATGAAGAATTGGGGCAAGGTAAGTGGCTTAGTTGCTGCAGATCCAAATGCAAAATTAATTGGATGGGATTTTCCATTTGTGTCGCAAGAATTACAGAGTAGATTTGGACTACGTGGATATGCTGCTGCTTATGTACTCCCAGAGGGATTTCAGACTAATTGTCCGGGTGTAGAATATGCTGAAAATAGTGAAGCAGAGTATGCTGTGATTACCGTAACAGAACCAATGATTAGACCGTTTGAGAGAATACCGACTGGATATAAATGTATTATGGAATTTTTACAAGCCAATAATTTTAAAGAGAAAATTAGTGATGATATCTTAGGCTGTTTTGAACATGAATATGAAAAAGATGGTGTGAATTATATGGACATTTATGTACATGCGGCTAGCGTAACCAAGGTTGATGCATATTCTACTTTTAATTAGGAAAAATGGAATAAGCATTTGTAAACCTGAAAAAGACTTACACGATTAAAGGGGAAAGTAACAGGTGCAGCTTACAAAAGATTGGTGTGTTAAACACCAATCTTTTTGTTTGCTTTTTAAAAGAAAAATGAGTGAAGCTTACAACAATTCATAAATCTCTCTTATTAGCCTATAACCTATATTTTTCCAAAATAAGGTGGATTATGGGATGCCTTCTTGACTTTTACAAGACATCCTGATAAAATGAAAAAAATGGAAAATAAGGGGGAAATTATGAAAAAAAGAGTTATAGCAATCCTAATAACTGTAGTCCTAGTGATATCTTATTTACCTACGGATATCCCTTTCTTCAGTGCTATATCAGTAAGCGCTGAAACCACAGAAGATTATACATATGTTGTTTTAAGTGATGGAACGGTAGAAATTACAACATACAAAGGTACTGCTACTGAGGTGGTAACTCCCCAAACAATTGATGGGAAAGCCGTGACTAGCATCGGGAACTCAGCATTTATTAATAATAGTGTTATTACAAGTGTAACAATCTCAGACGGGGTGACGGTTATTGGTGAATTGGCGTTTTTCGGTTGCATCAATCTTATAAGCGTGACTATTCCAGACAGTGTGATGAGTATAGGTTACAGTGGATTTGGAGGTTGCTCAAAACTAAAAAGTGTTACCATTCCTGGCAATGCGGGAATTCTTGATGAAGGGAGTGCATTTTCTTATTGCCAAGCTCTTCAAAGCGTAACAATCCTAGATGGAGTAACAAGTATTGGTGATTCTACATTTGATGGCTGTATCAACCTTGGAAGCCTAACAGTTCCAGACAGTGTTTCGGTAGTTGGAGAGGGTGCATTTAGTAATACAGGGTGGTATTTTCTTCAACCTAACGGTCTGATATATGTGGGGAAAGCTGCATATAAATATAATGGAACTATGCCGGAGAATACAAGTATTACGTTAAAAGAGGGAACAACAAGTATTACAGGTAATGCATTTTATAACTGTAAAAACCTTACAAGTATCACAATTCCCAATAGCGTGACAAGTATTGGTGAGTCTGCATTTAATGACTGCTCAAACCTTAGTGATATAACAATTCCAGGCAGCGTGACATTTGTTGGTATGAATGCATTTAGTAAGACAGCGTGGTATGATCATCAACCTGATGGTTTGATATATGTGGGAAGAGTTGCCTATAAGTATAAAGGAAATATGCCGGAGAATACAAGTATTACGTTAAAAGAGGAAACAACAAGTATTACAGGTTATGCATTTTATGGCTGCACAAATCTTACAAGTATCACAATTCCCGATAGCGTGACAAGTATTGGTAATTATGCATTTAATGGTTGTATAAACCTTACAAGTATCATAATACCCGATAGCGTGAAGAGTATTGGCAATTCTTCATTTATTGGTTGCAGAAACCTTACAAGTATCATAATTCCCGATAATGTGACAAGTATTGGTCATTATGCGTTTTATGACTGCACAAACCTTACAAGTATCACAATTCCCGATAGCGTGACAAGTATTGGATATTTAGCATATACAAATGCTAATGGGACAGTTTTTTGCTACGCTAATTCAGCTGCTGACATCTATGTTAAATCCATTTTCTACTATGGGACGAAAGTTCGTTATTTGATAGATAAATATCCTACAACTTTGGATACAACTTCATATACGTATGATGGAGCAGCGAAAACTCCAGAGGTTACCGTATATGGTTTAACTAAGGAGAAAGATTATGATGTAGAATATCAGAATAATACAGAGGTAGGAACAGCAACAGTCACTATCACAGGGATAGGTAATTATACAGGAACCATCACAAAGACCTTTACAATCAATGTAAGTCCTATTGATGATTTCTCCGCCACCCTATCCACAACCTTATACACTTATGATGGCATAGCGAAAACTCCAGACGTTACTGTGAAAAACGAAGAGAAGACCCTTACTCTTGGTACGGATTATACAGTATACTATGATAATAATACAGACGTAGGAACAGCAACAGTCACTATCACAGGGATAGGTAATTATACAGGAACCATCACAAAGACCTTTACAATCAATGTAAGTCCTATTGATGATTTCTCCGCCACCCTATCCACAACCT
>JAEYRR010000391.1 GCA_023435505.1 Bacillota bacterium
GTTTAGTGGTTGGTTTAGCCGAAGGCTTTGTAGTAGGTTTAGCGGTTGGTTTAGCCGAAGGCTTTGCAGTAGGTTTAGCGGTCGGTTCAGCTGAAGGCTTTGCAGTAGGTGTAGCTGTAGGTTCGGCTGAAGGGGATGTAGTAGGTTTAACCGAAGGCATTACAGTAGGCCTGAGGGTTGGTTTTTCAGTTTCTGTTATAGTATCATCCTCACTGGTCAGTCTGTCATGACCGGTTATCTCCATCTCTTCTGGAGGAGTATAGTTGTAATAGTCTTCTAGAGTCATATTGTTGTTGGTAAGGAAGGTGGCGAGTTTTACACCTAGATACCTTATGTGCCATGGTTCATAGGCATATCCAGTGAGGGATTCTTTTCCCCTTGGATAGCGGATAATAAACCCATACTTGTAGCAGTTGTCTGCCAACCATTTTCCTTCCGCAGTATCTGCAAAAGATTCTTCTAAATCATAATGTATAGCCGCACAAGATAAATCAATAGACCATCCTGTCTGATGTTCGCTAAATCCTGGAACAGCTGAATACATGTCAGTCCGTTCCTGTCCAATTGTACGAACATTTTTATTATAAATGGCTTTCTGTCGTTGGTAGGAACGATATCCACTGACACCAACAAGCTCAAGACCATCGTCTGCAGCAGCATTTACCAGTTTCTCCAGCGCATTAGCGGCATCTTTCCTCAAAAGACGTTTTTCATCAAAATACGAAAAATAAAAGCGGACGTCAGGCTCTACTAAGTCCGATGGAATATAATCTGGTGACATTCCAAATTCTTTGTTTACAAATACAGTAAGGCTGGAAGGATCTGTATCGATCTTTCTAGGCAAGTCCATACTGGCACTATTCTCATATAAATCGTTTAGTTGTTCATTTTTTTCCATGCTTGTACCTTCCTTATAAACACCATTATTATTATAATAATATTCATAAGCAGCAGAAGCATTACTATTATTTTCATGGCTTTTCACTGCAAAATATCCAGTTATGCCAATAATTCCCATACATAAACAACAAACAGCTAATCCTTTCTTCAAGGCATAGTTCCCCCTTTATTTGCTGTTTTCCGAAAAAAGTAATTAAATAACTATATGTAGTTACACTCTATCTCTGATTATACCACACTTAGATAAAAATGCTATAGAAATAATATGCAGAATAGCAAAAAATGACTAAAAATATTGTCAATTAATGTCGTTTACATTGGTAGAGGAAATTGTAAGTAAATGAACAAAGAAGCATATATCTTAGTAATAAAGGCAGATATATGCTTCCTTATAACATTATAGTTCTTTTTCTTGATTAAAGGAATCGAGCAATTGATTCTTCATATGCCACAATTGGTTTGATAAGTCTACGTAAACGATATGTGGATTGGCGAAACGTTTGGTTTCATCCCATAATGTATCAAGCTCCTTTGCACAGTATGCACGGATATCAGATACACTTGGAGATTCGTACACACACTCCCCATTTATAAATATCGGAACTAGAAGTTGACGAAGGGTATAGGTCCCTGGTTTTAAATAGGTCTTCTTCCAGGTGTTAATTGGATCAAAAAGTAATAAAGGGTTCTCTTCAGAGAAGGTCTCATCGCTTAAGGCAATCAAATCTGCTTTAAGTTTTCCAGTATCCTTCTCATAGATACGCCAAATGGACTTATTTCCAGGGTTAGTGATCTTCCACTGATTTTCTGACAGTTTTATTTTAGGAATGAAAGTGCCGTCCTTTTCTACCGCAGCCAATTTATAAACGCCACCAAAAGCAGGACAATCCTTAGAAGTAATCAGGTTTGTACCGACACCCCTTACATTAATAGTTGCTCCTTGCATTTTCAGAGAGTCAATCAGGTGCTCATCCAAATCTGAGGATGCACAAATGGAAGCGTCAGGGAATCCAGCGGCATCCAACATCTTACGAGCTTTTTTAGACAGATAGGCAAGGTCCCCACTGTCCAGACGAATTCCGTATTTGGTTGGCATACATCCTTCTTCTCGCATCTCTGTAAATACCTTTATGGCATTAGGAACACCAGAACGCAGTGTATCGTAGGTATCCACTAATAAAGTGGCATTTTCCGGGTATAGTCTTGCATAAGTACGAAAAGCAGTAAGTTCGTCGTCAAAGTTCATAATCCAGCTGTGAGCATGAGTTCCTAGGGCTGGAATATTGAATTTTTTTGCACAAAGAACGTTGCTGGTTCCAATACAGCCACCGATTACAGCAGCTCTAGCACCAAGAACTCCTGCATCAGGGCCTTGAGCACGACGGAGTCCAAATTCCATAACAGGGTCTCCCTGGGCTGCGTAGCATACACGGGATGCTTTTGTTGCAATCAGACTCTGGTGGTTAATAATGTTTAATAGAGCTGTCTCCACCAGCTGAGCTTCCGTAGCTGGAGCAATTACCTTAACTAGAGGCTCCATAGGGAAGACAACAGTACCTTCCGGAATTGCATAGATATCTCCGGTAAACTTGAAATTTCTAAGATACTCTAAAAAGTTATCGTCAAAGGAAGTGGTTGCTTTTAAATATTCGATATCTTCATCAGTAAAATGGAGGTTTTTAATATAATCAATGGCTTGTGCAAGACCACAGCAGATAGAATAGCCACCCCCACTGGGATTGCTACGATAGAATACATCGAAGATAACCCTTTCATTATTGCCGCTAGACAGATATCCTTGCATCATGGTTAATTCATAAAAATCGGTTAAGAGAGTAAGGTTCTCATTCATAATTGACTCCTTTTTGTAGGTTCCTAATACATATTCTTTTCACTTCTGATTAACTTATGTATTATTGAAAAGTTGGATTTAATTCTATTAGAGCTTAAACAACTTTATAGTAATCATTTCGATCCATTCTGTCAATAAAAGGTTGTAGAAAAAAACACCTGAGTAATTGACAGGCAGAGCCCGTCAGTTACTCAGGTGTTTATACAGTGTCTATTCTACTAATTGTGTTTCGTCTGTGTTGAATTCCTCACTTAATGGAAGAAGTCCTATATACTCTGCAAATTTTTGCAACTTAGACTTTTCTATGATAAAGAGATAAGAACCATTTTCATCACTCGATGTTGGATTGGTATAGTTGTAATAATCAACTCTAAGAATATAGTCAGTTGCAGGATGGAAGGTGGTGTAGTCTCTTGTAGCTGATATCATACTTTCACACAATAAGGTATTCATAGCGAGCGTTTGCTTATCCATATTGTCCTCAGTGAAGGAAAAGGAGTCCACGCCATACTCTGTACCAACAGAATTTGCCATATCCAAAATGCAGATGTTGAAATAAGCGTTTCCATAATCTTCAGAATTCTGTGATTGAATGGCTTTTAGTGCAGTAATAATCGCTGCCTGGTTCTTCTTTTGATATTTTACTGCTAGCTCAAAATACTTCTTAGTGGTATTAGGAAGCTTCTCGGTAATTGGAACAATACCTCTCAAACTTTCATTTTCTACAGGTGCATAAAAATTAAGCGTGTCTATTGCTCCAAAAGAATCCATATTAAGAATAGAAAGCCACTCCTCAAAGGCCAGAGACTTAATCTCCTCCTTTGCAACATTATATAACTCTAGATAGTCATTATCGGACATATTCATATGAGCAAGACCAAGCTTATTCCCTGTCAAAGAAGGAAGGGAAGTGTAGGCTTCTTTGTATTCCTCAGAGCGAGCATAGCTTTTCATAAGCTCATCATAATCCGCTTTAGGAATCCAAAGTCTACGATAATGAGTAGTTAGACCTGAATGTATTCCTACTTTTACGCTTTGGATTTCGTCATTCCAATAACTTCCAATAGTCTCATCATTAAGATTAGACTTTAGATAATCAGAGATAATCTGAATTGCTTTTTCATCCTCTATATGGGTGGAAGTAGCTAGGGTGTCGTAATAAGCTGTATCATCATTATTGGTACGCTGTAAGGTAACGATATAATCAATATCCTCTGCATCTGGATGATAGCTTAGAAGACCTTTACAGATACCGAAGGCTCCTAAGAGGATAATAACATTAATAATCGCAAGAATACCAATAGATGGAAGAGCTTTGATTACATTTTTGAACTTCTTCGTTGTCAATAACTCATACAGAAGCATTACTATGCAGGCCACTAGATATAGTATGCATAGGGTATATATCTGAATAGGGTCCAGGATTTGAGAACCGGTCATAATCTCGAAAATAATGGAGATAGGGAGAAGGGACACAGTGGTACCTAAAAGTAGACGAATCCCTGTCTGGACATTCCTGGATACAGCAGGCTGGTTGGCTGACTCACTTTTTCTTCGGCGATACACCAGTAGACCGAGAGCTAGATAGATCAGAATAAGTACGATACTGTACAGGATAGTACCCCAACCCATAGACTCACCTTGGCCTAATATGGAGATGAGTGTGCCTAGGATTACATTGTACTTATAATCCAGCAAAGGAAACAGGTGGTCACGTAACAGTACAATAGAGGAGCCTGAAATCATGCTGGTGAATACTAGGATACAGATTCTTGGCAGGAAAATAATAATTCCTGATACCACTACATTGGTAATTACACTTCCGGTTATACTACAGGCAATACTGATGGCAGCAGTTACAAGTAGACTAGCCAGGTATATAAAGAAAGCAAATCGAAGTAGTAATGGAATTTCCAGAATAAAGTAGTGACTCAGTATGGAATGCATGATGATAGAGATAATGGTAGGTATCCAAACTAGAGCTGTTATCCAAGTATAGATAGCTGCTATATTACAGGTGAATACACAGGTTCTGGTATGTGGTAAGGAGTGATAAAAATCGCTGGAATTACGCTGCGTCAGGTAGTGAAAGCAGGTCAGAGCCAATATAGGTACTAATAGGGTGAAAACAAAGAAAAGATAAAAGTGGGAGTCTAAAATCTCTACATTAGCTCTTTGGATATAGCCTCCTACCTCATAATCACTATACCTGGAGATTGATATAGCCTTACCGATAGGAAGAAGAATCGCGATTAAGCTTAACAATCCCAATCCGATAAAACCTATAAGGCGTAGCTGCTTTAACTGGTCTTTATATAAATTTTTATGAAAGACTTTTTTCCTCATTATTTATACTCCTCCAATATATCATCAAATTTGTAACCTAAAGCTTCCATCTCGTAGGTAAACATTTCTTCTAGAGTAAGTGGGAGCATCTCAACCAACAGTGGGTTTAAGGCCTGCAGTCTCTTCATGGTTTCCTCATGATCCCCTTTTATAATCATGTTGGTAACAGAACCAGATTTTCTATAATAACGGATATCCATGTCACCAAATACTTCTTTTGTATAATCTTCTTCAAAAGCAATCTGAATTTTAAACTGAGAGGTCTTAAGATTTGAAATGTCACTTTCCAGAACAAGACCACCTTTGTGAAGAAGTGCAAGCTGATCACAGAGATCCTCTAACTCACGGAGAGAATGTGAAGTTATAATGGCAGTTGCATTATGCTCGAGAACATCTTGACAGATCAGGCTTTTGACCAGATTACGCATAACAGGATCTAAGCCATCAAAAGTCTCGTCAAAGAACATATACTCAGGCCTGCAGGACAGAGCCAGAATTATAGCAGCCTGACGCTTCATACCTTTGGAGAAGGTTCCTATGGATACCTTAGGGTTAAGCTGGAAAGCCTGTGTCAGATACGTATATCGTTCAGAGTCAAAGTTGTCATATACATTTTTATACAACTCTGCCATACGGTTCATACTGGCACCCTGTAAAAAATAAAGCTCATCAGGGACATATGCCATACGTTCCTTAGTGATTGGATTCTCATAGACCGGTTGACCATCCACCAGCACAGAACCTTGGTCTGCCTGATATACTCCAGTAATCAATCTTAAGAATGTAGATTTGCCGGCTCCGTTAGAACCTACCATTCCATAGATACAGCCTTTTGGAATAGTGCAGGAAATGTCGTGAAGAGCGGTAAAATCCTCAAAATGCTTAGTAAGGTTTTCAGTTTGAATCATTATTAATACCCTCCTTGTTATATACATCATTTACAACCTGGTTTATCTGTTCTTTAGTAACTCCAGCCAGACGAAGATCCTTGACTAGATCTATCAGGGTCTGTATCTGATCTCTTTTGTGCTTGCTTAAAATGTCTTTCGCTTCTGCAGTAACAAAGCATCCTCTACCGGGAACGGAATAGATAATTCCCTTACGGTCCAGCTCTGAATAGGCTTTCTGTATGGTGTTTGGATTTATTGATAAAGTAGAGGAGAGGCTTCTGACAGAAGGAAGTTGGGAATCTGTAACTAATATTCCTTTCAGTACAAACTTCTCTAGCTGTTCAATAATCTGTTCGTATACGGGCTGTCTAGACATACCATCAATTTGAAACATCTCATACCTCCTGTTTTTAGTGTACTATGCATCACAGTACAGTTAATATAACACTCATAAGTAAACTTGTAAAGGGGCAAATGGAAAATTTTATATTTTTATGTGCGAAAGCGTCAGGAAGCAACACGAATGCAGGGAAAAAGCTTTCAAGTACGTTGACATTTGAAAAATAATATACTATTATAATGACAATATAGTTAAAAACCATGATAGAGACAGTACAGATCTATGTGAAAGCCCCAGTGAATCAGGGATAGTGGGAACCTGATGCAAGTAAGAGATTTGGAACATCACTCTTGGGCAGAAAGCTGCCAGTTGCAGACAGAACGGATAAGAGATTATCTCAGTAAGCTAAGCCGGAATTCCACCGTTATCAGGAAAGCGTATAAAGTCAAAGACTCGTATGTAAATAGGTGGTTAAGATGAGTAGCTCATCCCTGTTTAGGGATGGGCTTTTTTAGTTGAATATTCCAGAGCTACACTAATTTATCACCTAATGGCATCACCTAAACGGCAAACGATTTATCCTAATTTAGTAGGAAACGAAATTACTTAGTTATTCATGGTTATACTGTAAATATAAGGAGGTAGTAACATGTATGAGAAAG
>JAEYRR010000392.1 GCA_023435505.1 Bacillota bacterium
GTATCACCAATTAATAACACTGTCAATAATCTGTACTAATTTATCCCAATAGAAACGAATTATTTTAGTTTTTTCGAAAATCAGCTTTCTACTAGTAGACCATTATTTTTAGCCATCTCTATAATCAAATCACAATGTTCCTGCTCTCTGGTAAATAGCAGGAACCTTCCCCTATAATTGCTCCAAATGGTACATGGCACCTTTGTAAAATAAAAGCTGGAAAACAAACATTCCGTATAACTGATATGAAGAAGCAGACTAAGGACCTTTTCCGTTAGCTCTACCATAATAAATTCTTCTTCGCTTCCAGTAGCTTGTCCTTCCTGGATTAGCCTATCTATGAGTATACTCTCCTCCTCATTCAGATGCTTTTTTAAAAGTCCTATATTAGATGAGTTTATCCTCTTGTAGTAGAAGTCTGCAAAGGATCTCTGGGGCTTGTTCATATCCACCAGTTCTGCAAGCAGTCTATAGTGCTGCTCCCTTGTTCCTTCAATAATATAATAAAGAAAATCATGCATTCCCTCTGTAATAGTACGAATATAGATACCGTCCATATTTTGCAGATCCGAAACCTTCATGTAACACATACGCTCCTTTTCCCAACATGATACCTTTTTCTCATGTTAGCATAATTTGGCTATTATCTCAACCTATTTCAGGTTGATTTCTTTATAGAAAATAATTTTAATTATTTCAAAATATTGGATTGACATCCAAGTATTTACTGTATATACTAATTGTAATTAATAAACCAATAATAAAACAAACCGTTGAATAAGAAGAGTAAGTAAGAACCAACTGTTTACAGCGAGTTACGGAGGGTGCAAGCGTAACATCAGCATTTTTACTGAATGGACTTATGAGGGTAGGAAGAAAGGACGTTTGTCCAAGTAATGCCTAACGTGATCTCCACATGTTACAAAGGGAGCATATATGTTTGTATATGGAATGAGTGGGCGTAATAAGCGCCAATTTGGGTGGTACCGCAGAAGTATAAGATGACTTTTGTCCCAGTAGGAATACTGTGACAAAGGTCTTTTTTTATGCACTGGATATTCTTAGCCGCTAGCCTCCCATAGCCTCAGAAAGACCCAACTGAATGTTATTATTAGGACGTTTAATAATCAATAAAACCCTGATATAGGAAAGGAGATATGAGTATGAAAAAAATCCCACATCGTATTTATCTATCTGAGGAGCAAATGCCTAAACAATGGTATAACTTAAGAGCGGATATGAAGGAACTCCCAGCTCCAATGTTAAACCCTGGGACATTAAAGCCGGCAACTGTAGAGGAGTTATATCCTGTATTTTGTGAAGAACTTGCAAAGCAGGAGATGGATAACACCACCCGTTACTTTGATATTCCGGAAGAGATTCAGGAATTCTACAAAATGTACCGACCATCACCACTGATTCGTGCTTATAACCTGGAGAAAGCCCTTGGAACTCCAGCAAAAATTTACTACAAATTTGAAGGAAATAATACTTCTGGTAGCCATAAGCTTAATTCTGCTGTAGCTCAGGCCTATTATGCAAAAAAGCAAGGGCTAACTGGTCTAACGACAGAAACAGGTGCTGGCCAGTGGGGAACTGCCTTGGCAGAAGCCTGTGACTATTACAATCTACCACTTACTGTATATATGGTTAAGTGCTCCTATGAGCAAAAGCCTTACAGAAAAGCCATTATTGAAACCTTTGATGCAAACATTATTCCAAGCCCAAGTAATACTACCAATGCGGGTCGAGCTATTCTGGAAGCATATCCAAACAGCAGCGGAAGTCTTGGCTGTGCCATCTCTGAGGCAGTAGAAAAAGCGGTAACTACTCCAGGATACAAATATGTACTTGGTTCCGTGCTCAACCAGGTTCTCCTTCATCAGTCCATTATCGGTCTGGAGAGTAAGACTGCCATGGAGCTCATTGATGAATATCCTGACATTGTCATTGGCTGCGCCGGTGGTGGCTCCAATCTTGGTGGTTTAATTGCTCCTTTCGCCCAGGATAAGATTCTAGGGAAAGCAAATCCTAGGTTGATTGCTGTAGAACCGGCAAGTTGTCCTTCCTTTACCAGAGGACGTTATGCATACGATTTCTGTGACACAGGCAAGGTTACTCCTTTAGCCAAAATGTACACTTTAGGATGTACCTTCATGCCATCAGCTAACCATGCAGGTGGACTCCGCTATCATGGCATGAGTCCTATTCTATCCAAACTGTACCATGACGGTTACATGGAAGCTGTCTCACTGGAACAAACTAAGGTATTTGAGGCTGCAACCTTGTTTGCCAAGTACGAAACGATTCTTCCTGCTCCGGAATCTGCTCATGCAATCCGTTGTGCTATTGATGAAGCTATGAAATGTAAAGAAACCGGTGAGGCAAAAACTATTCTGTTTGGTTTGACGGGAACGGGATACTTTGATATGACTGCCTAATCTGCATATCGGGATGGAACTATGTCTGACTACATTCCAACAGATGAGGAACTTAAACAGGGCGTTGCCGAACTGCCAAAGGTACCGGGCATGTAAATTGATACTTTGTTAGCTTGTATATCAGTCATAAAGGGTGGCTGATGAGACCTACCGTCTATCTGCCACCCTTTGACTTATCTATTCCCTTTGGAATCTGAGTATCTCTATACATCAAGCAAATCTTCTCTGCCCATATCAATAAGTAGTTGTCTTACTTTTTCTTTTACTTCCTCGGGAACCTCAGCAAAAAATCGTTTTCCCGACAGAATTAATTGTACATACATTTCTTCCAAATGATCACCCCACTTGTTTTCTACAGGATTCCCATTCTCTATATAAATATTCATCATACTTCCTCTTTTTCCGTTACTTCTTCCATCATATGCAACCCATAGTGCAAGTGTCAAAGCAAAACAATTTCTTCCACCAACCCTTGAAACCTACTTACTTTTTATACTATAATGAATTTACATGTTTCAATTACACTGTCAGTAAGGAGGAGCTTTAATGGGCATGACTAAAAAAAACTACATAAAATTTGTAGAAGAACTTTCTTTTAATGCCTGGCCTTCTTATAAAACAGAGCTTTACGACGACTGGCTCATGGGATATTCAGATTTTTATACACATAGGACCAATTGTGTAAATATTATTGGAGCCTCCAAATTACCTTTAAAAGAGAAGGTGGCCTACTGTGAAGCTAATTATAAACGGCTTCACACTCCTTCGATCTTCAAGATCAATCCTGTATTCCATTCTGAGCTAAACCAGTATCTATCTACTCTAGACTATAAGATAGAACACAAGACCGATACCTATGTACTGGACCTTATGGATTTTTCTCCTCCTACCCCATCTCCTATGGAGATAGAGCTTCAGGCTTCGATTCCCCAGGCTTGGATTCAGGATTTACTCCATCTGAATAAGACTACTAATCTCTCGCATCTTACTATAGTTCCGAAGATGTACGAAGCGATTCCCAGAGATGTGATGTCAGCCTGTATTCGCCACAAGGGTAGAGTTATCGCTACAGGTCTTGGTATTATGGAAAGGGATCATATTGGTATTTATGCAATTTATGTGGAAGAGAATTTTAGAGGAATGGGACTAGCCAAAAGTATATGCTCTTCTCTTTTGATAGCTGCCAAGGAAAAAGGTCTTCATCATGCATATCTTCAGGTGGTGAAGGAGAACCTGGTTGCCAAAAAGGTGTATGAGTCTCTTGGTTTTCATTATCTATACTCCTACTGGTTTCAAGTAAAGCATGTTGAATTGAATGAACTTTAGGAAAGGACGTAATAATCATGTCAGAAACAGAAAACAAAGTAACAGAAGAACAACTTACGATGGCCGATTTCGAGGAAGAAATCACTCGCTCCTTCCATCGGATGAAGGAAGGCGACATTGTCAATTGCACCGTAATTGATATAAAGGAAGATGGGGTACTGGTAGATGTAGGTTCTTATGCAGAAGGAAAGAATCCAGTTACAGAATTAAGTGATGATCCTCATTTCTCTATATTCGGTAACCTAGAAAAAGGACAACAGTTCAAATGTACTGTTCTAGAA
>JAEYRR010000011.1 GCA_023435505.1 Bacillota bacterium
TTCAGATACGCTTGCACCAGTTTCTTATTGGATGGATGATGGTAATAGGAAGCAAATACCTCATAGGATCGCAACAACAGACTTTCACTAAATAACATCTGGCCAAGAAGTCTCTCTTCAATCTCAGTTGTCTCCAATTTCATATCTAAAGCGCTTTTCCACAATTCGAATAGATGTTGGGTAGACTGCTGGTAATGATCTACTAGATACTGTAAGATACCTCTGCTGGCCTTATTTTTCTCATAGATAAAGTAGCATAAACTAAGCATCAGTTCAGGATAAGGGACATTTCTTCTTTCCAATAAGATACCGGCTAATTTCACAAGTCTCTTGATTGCAATCTGCTCATACCCGTACAAATGAATCGCTTCATAGGCTTCCTCTATCAAATCCCGCATAATCATATATTCGATTACCTTGCATCGTTCCTTTTTATCTATAATTGACATATCCAAGGTTCGAAGATATTCCTCTAGCTTCTCCATGTTGTTCATGCTATAGTAATACTCAATCATTTCCACATACGCATAGCTTTTATAGGTTAAGCTGACCTCTTCTGACTCTAACAGTCGGTTTTGGATAAAAAATCCTTCTCTTTCCTTCTTCTCTGCACTACTCAAAGTCTGGTTCATATGGAGCAACAGTTTTATATCCTGTTTATTCTTCTGATAGCAAGCCTCCATAAGGCCCTGATTATGGAATAAGGCATTCAATGTATAGGAGGTAGAGGCAATATATCGATTCTCCTTCTCATCATATAGAAAGATGTTGACATTGTCCGTTAGCAGGGTAATGAATGCTCTTCCATCTACGAGTGGTACAATTTCCTCCTGATTCAGTTCACTATGGTTAACGATAACTCCACACATTTTCTGATTGGAACAGATAATTTCATACTGGAACAACACAGCCGGTATCTGGTTACATACTATCTCATCCAGGTTGCTCCCTGTGAACATGTCCTCATAAAGTACAGCCAGATTGGCATTAATCCAGTTCTTCTCCAGCATTCTTCTACTAAACGTCTCCATCTGCTTGCGATAAGTATTGTAAATGGAAGGTAACACCTCTTTATGCTTAATTATATAGGCAAAAAGAAACGCTTTCTTCGCATCTGTCAGATTATTGTTATAGATAAAATACAGAAGCACCGAATGATCCATCTGAATTCCTGATGTTTCATCCATGGCATAAATGTAATACTCATATAATTGTGTAATCTTTAACTGTTTTTCCACACCTAACTTATACCACTTAAAATACTTGGTATCCGTCATCTGCCCGCTTATTAACATACGACAGATTGTCTGTAAACACTCATTAGTTGGATATTGTCCATAAAGCACACAAAGATCGTAATAAAGCTTTTTATCAAAGCCTTTGGTTCTGGAGCACATAAAGACATACTGCTCTGCCAGATCACTCTTAAAGCAGCCATGATGAATTCCCCAATGAATAATAGAACGTTCCAGCTCATCTGCCTTCATTAACAACTCAGGCTCCTGATTATAGCACATACAGGCCTCAAAATAGAGAACTGGACTCTTTACTCCTGCATCAAACTGTTCCCTAAGAGCCTGTAACTTAAGACTGGTGTCCTCCTCATATTTCTTATCCAGATACAGAAGGTACCACAGAAGTTTCCAATCCTTAGTCTCCTTCTGATAATACTCCTCGATGATTTCAACGGCTTTACTAATATCCTCAATTCTCTTGGTATAAAGAGCATTCAGATACAGATACGCCAGGTACAAGCTTACAGATTCATCAAGCAGATCCTTTTCATGTCCAACAAAAGCATCCATCAGTTTACGGAGCTTTTCATTTTTGCCGGATACCATATAATAATGGGCAGTCCATAGCTGTTCGACTGTAGATGGAGCAATGGCTGTAAGATTTGTCAGAACTGCTTCCAAGCTATCCTCATACTCCGGCTTAGATAATCTATTCAAACGAAAATCCATATAATTTTTTACAAGTAGCGCAGTATACTTTGCCTTTTTATGTCGTAGGCGACGTTCCAAATCAGCTTCTAGACTGACTGTCGCCCGATTTACCTCTATAGTAATCTCTATGGTCTGATACACAGAAGATATATAAATATGACCTACATTGACTCCTTTTTTCAAACGAGCGGCATCTACCATATACTCTAAAGGATAGCTGTCCATCACAAATCTATCAGTCCAGATATATTTATGCTCAGGAATAATAAAATCCACATCAGACCAGACACGATACTCTTTGTACCCCCACTGGTCCTTGGTTAGTATAATCTTATCCCGAAAGCTTTTATTAATTTCATCATATTTTATACTGGTTGGATTAGCAGTTAAATTAATGGCCATCTTTTTATGAATTGCTATTAAGAATTCTTCCAAGGCCTGACTGGTAGAAGGGCTTTTAATTAGACCGTCATAAAGACTCTGATATTTTTCCTGATTCGCCAGAATAATACGCTTAAAATCTGCCGACTTAAAAATATGTACGGCCTGTGACCAATCAGTTTTAGCCAAATTAGTAAGATGAAACAAATCCTTTACTCTTCCTAAGGAACTTTCAAAATAAGGGGCTTCCAAATTCACTTCATAAGGCATGGTTAGTTCACCAAAGTTAGTGACGATAGTCAATACCCCTACCTTATGAGAGTTTTCCTTTGTAACATTATCAGCACAATAGGTAAAGTTTATGGTAGCCTCTTCACCGGTAAAGGTAGGTTTCTCCAATTTAAAGTTCTCATCAGAAGAGTATAAAACCCCCTTCATATAGGCATGGTCACTATTGCTTACTACAAAAGAACCACTATAACTCTTCCCTAATTCTACAGTGAATTCCAGAGCTTCCGTGGACAAGAATATTTTAGGCACTTCCCACTGGTAAATTTCTTTTGCTACCTGGCTAATTTTCTCATTCATACAAAATCTGCCCCCAAAGTTACATACTCATTCAACATATAGTTATACATGATTTATTATACCATTCCTATTCGACAACATTCAATAGTATATACTATTGATTTTTCACAAAAAATCTGCCATTATATAACTTAATAATTATATTACTTGAGTATTCACAAGGAAGGGATAATAATGATTAAACATTCAGATCATTTTCACGGTAGTGATTTAGAGAAAATAGAAAAAATATATGGTATCAAGCAGGAGAACATTACTTCTTTTAGTGCAAATGTCAATCCCCTTGGTATCTCATTTCTTCTTAAAGAGACACTTTCCAGTAAAATTGATGCCATTACTTCTTATCCTGATAGAGAATATACTTCTCTAAGAAAATGTATAGGTAATTATGTCAATATCGATTACAACAATATCATTGTGGGAAATGGTTCAACTGAGCTAATTTCTCTGTTTATTCAAATCAGAAATCCAAAGAAAGCTCTGATGGTAGGCCCTACTTATTCGGAATATGAACGGGAGGTATCCTTAGGTGGTGGGCGTACCCACTATTATAGGTTAAAAGAAGAGGAAAACTTTGAGCTGGATATTGAGGACTTAAACAAATCCCTGAATCAAGATGTGGATCTGCTTGTAATATGTAATCCAAACAACCCTACCTCCTCAGTCATTACGAGGAAAGAAATGCGTAAAATTCTGGATACCTGTAAACAGAAAGGGATCTATGTGATGGTGGATGAGACCTATGTGGAATTTGATACTGATATGGATGCAATTACCTCTATCCCGCTTACAGAGTATTATAATAATTTGATTATCTTACGAGGAACCTCTAAGTTTTTTGCTGCACCAGGGCTCCGCCTAGGATATGCTGTCTGTGGTAATGGAGATTTAGTGAAGGAAATTGTAAAACGTCAGAATCCATGGACGATTAGTTCCCTTGCAGCAATTGCCGGAGAGATTATGTTTACCGATCAGGACTATATGAACAAAACCAGAGTGTTAATCAATACAGAAAGGGACAGAATTCTTGCTAAGCTTAGGACCTGCCCATTTATTAAAGTTTTTCCTGCCCATGCTAATTTTGTATTATTTAAAATCTTACGAGATGATGTTACCTCAGAGAAACTTTTCGATATAGCTATCCGTAAAGGTCTTATGATTCGAGACTGTTCCAACTTTCCATTTTTAGATAATCGATATATTCGCTTCTGCTTTATGTCACCAGAGAAAAATGACGAATTAGTGGACGCACTTTTAGAAACATTGAATAAGCACTGAAAATAAGGGCTGGTGTCATATCACCAGCCCTTACCTATATGTATTATTGATTTACTTGACTTGCCAATTTGATAGATGTCTGATTAATCTCTCCTACTGCTAGATTCAATTGATCAAAGGATGCAGATTGACTCGTAATGGAACTTGAAATCGACTGAATCATAGAGCTATTCTCTTCAGACATAGCAACTACACTTTCTAACTCATTTAACATATCAGTAAATTCACTTCTTACCTTTTTAATAATGTTGAACTCTTTATTAATAGTTTTCTGAGATGTTACCGAACTCTCGCTAATAGATTCCATACAATTTAAAAGATTTGATAAATTCTCATTACCAATAGCGACAGAGGAAGCACCCTCTGTAACATTACTAGCTACTTCTTCGATGATTTTACTTAATGTATTTAGGATAATATGTACATTCTCAGATGCCGTTTTACTCTGTTCAGAGAGATTACGTATTTCATTGGCAACTACTGCAAATCCATGTCCATGCTCCCCTGCTCTAGCTGCTTCAATGCTGGCATTAAGAGATAACAGATTTGTCTGAGAGGCAATACTATTAATTTCATCTAAAATTTCTGATATTTTCTTCGTTTCTACAAGAAGTTGGTTTGTGGAGGTTAATGCAGTAGAAATCGTGGATTCAATTTTTTCCATAGAACTTTTTGCTTCATCCCCACCAGCAGTTCCTTCCATAACATTTTTGATTACATTCTGGTAGTTTTCATTCAGTTCATTAGCCAAATAATAGTTATCCTCAATATGTTCTTTAGAACTATTGATTCGTTCATTAAGTACATTCAATGATTTGGCTGTATCGTCTACAACACTTGCCATCTGCTCTGCAGATTCAGAGATAACCCTTGTCTCTGTTGTAAGATTGGAAAATTGTTCTGAGGTATCAGCAATAGCCTTATTTAAGGATACTGAAATGTCGCGAACTATTTCACCATTTTTCTTAATGAGCTGCTGTTGCTCTTCTGCTTTCTTCGTGTTTTCCTCCGCCTGCTTAACGGAAGATTGACCTCTTATAGTAGTAATAAATAACATCGCAGTCAATGCCAAGTAAGAAAACAGCATAATTGGCGCCATATCGGTGGATATCTTATTTCCAGTAATAAAAACTGGATCTACAACTAATGCTATAATATTCATTGTCATAACAACTACGGTAAAGAATATAAGAATAACTTTATCGAAATATAAAGTTGCCACTCCTATACATATGAATGATAAGATAAATGCATTATCGCTTCCACCTTCCAATGTGGAGATTAGTAATGGTAAGCTACCAGAAATACTAGAAATAAGAATTCCCTTAGGCCGATCAGATAATGGAACAAAGAATAAAACAGTCGATATAATAGCCACCCCAAGTATAAATAAACTAGCAGAAATACTAAAGCCTCCATCTTGGAGTACAAATAATTTAAATACTTCAATCAGAACAACCATAACCCAAATTGCAATAACATTCACACGGTGAACAAATCTCATGGCTAATCTCTCCTCATCTTTTATTTATAGTAAATTTTTTTGTATATCGTCATATATTTTATAAAATTTATTGATAAAAGTCAATAAAATCCATTTATGGTGCTTTTTGCTACTTTCTTGTTAAGATTCGCGGTTTTTTGTGTAATTCTGTAGTGCTAGCATAAAAAAGGAAGCTTTACACCTTTCGGAATAAAACCTCCTTTTCCTGCTACTATTATTTACTTAATGCACTGACACGATGGATAATCTCATGTCTTCCAGGACCATTTGACACCATGGTAACTGGTACCTGAAGTTCCTGCTCAATAAATTCAATATATTTTCTACAGTTTTCAGGAAGCTTCTCATACTCAGTGATTCCTCTGATTTCTTCCTTCCAACCTGGAAGTGTTGTATAAACAGGTTTTGCTTTTGCAAGCTTCACGGTTGTAGGGAAGTCCTTGGTTACTACACCATCGATTTCATATCCGATGCAAACAGGAATTTCATCCAGATAACCAAGTACATCTAATACGGTAAGAGCCACATTTGTTGCACCCTGAATTTTACAACCGTAACGGGAAGCCACTGCATCAAACCATCCCATACGTCTTGGACGACCAGTGGTAGCACCATACTCTCCGCCGTCTCCGCCACGTCTTCTAAGTTCATCAGCTTCATCCCCAAAGATCTCACTGACAAATTCACCTGCTCCTACTGCGCTGGAGTATGCCTTCACTACTGTGATGATATCTTTGATTTCATATGGTGGGATACCTGCACCGATTGCACCATAAGCAGCTAAAGTAGAGGAAGAGGTAACCATAGGGTAGATACCGAAATCCGGATCCTTTAAGGAACCTAACTGTCCCTCTAATAATATATTTTTACCTTCTTTCATAGCATCGTGTAAAAAGGCTGAAACATCACAAACATATGGCTCTACCATTTTACGATATTCCATTAACGTATCATATAATTCTTTCTCATCTATTTTTGGTTTGTGATAT